>JAGABX010000145.1 GCA_017614395.1 Eubacterium sp. | reverse complement strand
GCCGACACCGACACCGACACCGACGCCGACACCGACACCGACACCGACAACACCGGTAACAACTACAACACCGCCGGTAGAGACGACAACACCGCCGGTTGAAACAACAACGCCGCCGGTAGTGATAACAACAACGACACCGCCGACAGAGACACCGCTCGTACTTATCCAGCAGGATGTACCGAGAAGCGCTGCTACACCTACACCTGAGGAGCTGACAGAGCTTCCGCCGCAGGATGTACCGTTAAGTAACATTTCGGCACCGACTACACCGGAGGAAGAAACCGAAACGATTATTGAGCCGGATGTTCCTTTGGCAGCTACTGTACCGGAGACCGGAGATTCCATGAATCCGATCGTACCGATTGCAGGAATGGGATTGGCACTGTTGGCAATCATCGGAGTAGTGATTCTTCGCAAGAAGAACATAGTCTAATCTGACAGTCATAAAATAATAGTAACATACAACACCCTGCAGAGAAATCTGCAGGGTGTTTTTTACTTTATAAGCCTGTATAAGTCTGTTTGCATTTTATGTTGACATTTGGGATTTGGATTTAGGCTGCTTTTTCAATTTGGGGTTGCTTTTTTGCTCGTTTTGGTCTATAATTATGAAGATAATGCGATAAGATGGACAAAGTGTGTGTTTCGGGGTGGCAACCGAACGGGTTTGAGACGTAATAAATGCCGATTTTTGGGAGGTTATGATGTTAAGATTAGGTATTGATATCGGTTCTACAACGGTAAAGATTGCCGTATTGGATGAAGAGAACCATATCGTATTCTCCGCCTATGAGAGACATTTTGCGAATATACAGGAAACCCTGAAGGATATTGTGAAAAAGGCCATGGACGAGCTGGGTGATCAGGAGATAGATCCGATGATCACCGGCTCCGGAGGTTTGTCAATTGCGAGTCATTTGGACATTCCTTTTGTTCAGGAGGTTTTCTCAGTGGCGACCGCTCTGAAGGCATATGCACCGCAGACGGATGTTGCTATCGAACTCGGTGGCGAGGACGCCAAGATCATATATTTTTCCGACGGAATCGAGCAGAGGATGAACGGAATCTGCGCTGGCGGAACCGGATCATTCATCGACCAGATGGCCAGTCTGTTGAAAACCGATGCTGCCGGACTCAATGAGTATGCGAAAACCTACCAGGCAATTTATCCTATAGCGGCACGTTGCGGAGTGTTTGCGAAAACTGATATCCAGCCCCTGATCAACGAAGGCGCTGCCAAGGAGGATCCCGCTGCATCCATATTTCAGGCTGTTGTAAATCAAACTATATCGGGACTGGCCTGTGGAAAGCCTATCCGCGGTCATGTTGCGTTTTTAGGCGGACCGCTGCACTTTTTAACGGAATTGAAATCTGCATTCATACGAACATTGGAATTGACGGATGAATATATAATTGCGCCAGAGAATTCGCACCTGTTTGCTGCTGGCGGCGCGGCTATGAATTCAAAGGGAGAAAAACCGACTACTATCAAGAAACTGTTTGATCTGCTGTCGGGCGAGATTCACCTGCAATTTGAGGTGGAACGCATGGAGCCCTTGTTCAGGGATCAGGCTGAATATGATGATTTTCTGAAAAAGCACAGCGAGCACGATGTGATAAAGGGCGATCTCGCCACCTATGAGGGTGATGTTTTTCTCGGAGTTGATGCCGGATCAACCACGACAAAGGTGGCACTTGTCGGAAACGATGGGGAATTGTTGTATTCTTTTTACGATAACAATAACGGCAGTCCGCTGAAAACTACCATAAGGGCTATCCGGGAGATCAAGGAGTTATTGCCGGAGTCGGCGCAGATAGTCAGATCATGTTCCACGGGCTACGGCGAGGCACTGATCAAGTCGGCGTTGATGCTCGATGAGGGCGAGGTGGAAACGGTATCACATTATTATGCCGCCCAGTTTTTTGAACCGGAGGTTGACTGCATCCTGGACATCGGCGGCCAGGATATGAAATGTATCAAGATAAAAAACAATTCGGTGGATTCCGTTCAGCTGAATGAGGCGTGCTCATCAGGATGTGGCTCGTTCATTGAGACATTCGCGAGATCTCTCGGACACGATGTGAAGGATTTTGCGAAGATGGCGCTTTTTGCCGAAAATCCGATTGATCTCGGATCCAGATGCACCGTTTTTATGAATTCCAAGGTTAAACAGGCGCAGAAGGAGGGCGCGACTGTTGAGGATATCTCTGCTGGTCTCGCCATATCGGTTATTAAAAATGCTCTGCTCAAAGTCATCAAACTGACTGATCCGAGAGATCTCGGAACCAATGTCGTTGTGCAGGGAGGAACTTTTTATAATGACGCGGTGCTCAGGAGTTTTGAACGCGTGTCAGGTTGCAAGGCGGTTCGCCCGGACATAGCCGGAATCATGGGGGCGTTCGGAGCGGCACTGATAGCACGTGAGCATTATGAGGAGGGCGATGAGACGACCATGCTGCCGCTCGACGATATCATCGGCCTCAGGTTCGACTCTACGATGTCTCGCTGCAAGGGCTGCACAAACCATTGCCTGCTCACTATAAACCGTTTCTCAGGCGGACGCCAGTTTATATCCGGCAACCGTTGTGAAAGAGGCCTCGGGCGCGAGCGTCAGGACAAGGATATTCCGAATTTATATGCTTATAAAAACAAGAGACTTTTTACACATTACAAACCGTTGTCGGCGGACAGAGCGGTGCGCGGGCGCGTCGGGATTCCGCGTGTTTTGAATATGTATGAGAACTATCCGTTTTGGTTTACTTTTTTTACAGAACTCGGTTATCAGGTGGTACTGTCACCGGCATCGAGCAGGGATATCTACTCACTCGGAATTGAATCCATACCCAGTGAGTCGGAGTGTTACCCGGCGAAGCTGGCTCACGGCCATATCATGTGGCTTTTAAAACAGGGAGTGGATTATATTTTCTATCCATGCGTGCCGTATGAGAGGAACGAGTTTGAGGGCTCAGGGAACCATTATAACTGCCCGATAGTCACTTCATACGGGGAGAATATCAAAAACAATGTTGAGGAACTGGCAGATCCTGCGATAACGTACCAGAATCCGTTTGTCAGTTTTGAAACAGAGAAATCAATAACAAACGAACTGGTTAAATATATCAGCAAGGAGAATGGAATATCTCCTGCCGAGATACGTAATGCCGCCCATCTCGCATGGGTGGAGTTGACCGAGACACGGGAGGATATCCGCCGGCGCGGTGAGGAAGTCCTCGAGTGGATGGAGGACCACAACGCGATGGGTATCGTGCTCTCGGGGCGTCCGTACCATATCGATCCGGAGATCCATCACGGAATTCCGGAACTGATCACGTCCTATGGAATCGCAGTTCTTTCGGAGGACAGCATCTCGCATCTTGCAGAGATCAACAGACCTACGATCGCGATGGATCAGTGGATGTATCATTCGCGCCTTTATGCTGCCGCAACGTATGTCAGGACGCGTGACGATCTCGAATTGATCCAGCTGAATTCGTTCGGATGCGGACTGGATGCCGTAACGACAGATCAGGTAAATGATATCCTGACAGGCTCGGGCAAGATATGCACGGTGCTGAAAATCGATGAGGTAAACAACCTCGGTGCGGCGCGTATCCGTATCAGATCGCTGATATCCGCTGTTCGCGACAGAAAAAGAAAGGGCTATGCCCGTGAGATCAACGATGCAGCCTACCATCGTGTGATTTTTACAAAAGAAATGAAGAAGGACTACACCATCCTGTGTCCGCAGATGTCCCCGATCCATTTTGACATCGTGGTTCCGGCACTGCGTGCGTGTGGTTACAATTTGGTCCAGCTGCCGACGGGAGTGGGCGAGTTGGAATACGGATTAAAATACGTTAATAACGACGCATGCTATCCGTCATTGCTGGTCGTGGGACAGTTTATGAAGGCATTGCTGTCGGGAGAGTATGATCTCGACCGGACCGCGTGCATCATCACACAGACCGGTGGCGGATGCAGGGCGACGAATTATATAGGTTTTATCAGGCGAGCCCTCCGAAAGGCCGGAATGTCGCAGATACCGGTTATATCACTGAGCGCCGGAGTTGAGTCAAACCCCGGGTTCAATATCGGATACGGGCTTTTGAAACGCGCGATACACGCTTTGATCTACGGGGATCTGTTTATGCGTGTAATCTACCGGACCCGCCCATATGAAAAAGTTCCCGGCTCGGTCGAGGCGCTTCATCAGAAATGGCTGCCGGAGGTTATCGCAGAGTCGGAAAAACCGAATCACGGACGGTTCAAAAGAAACATTGCGGGAATCATACATGATTTTGATACAATAGAGCTCGATGAGTCCGTAAAAAGACCGCGCGTCGGGGTTGTCGGTGAGATACTGGTTAAATACCTCCCGGCGGCAAATAACTATGTCGTTGATCTTCTGGAGCGTGAGGGAGCGGAGGCAGTTGTTCCCGACATGCTTGATTTCTTCATGTACAGCGCGATCGACAGCGTGTTCAAGACGGATCATCTCGGATACGGCACGACAGGGAAGGTGTTGGG
>JAGABX010000144.1 GCA_017614395.1 Eubacterium sp. | reverse complement strand
GCCGACCCCGTAACAGAAATCCGGTTATATAATAATACATATTATAAACAAAATCCCCGACTGACATCAACACAATCGGAAGGAGAAAGTTATCTGTAAAAAATACCTTTCGTATATATCCGATAAAAAAACCGATTGTCATATAAATAAAGCCATACAGTCCGATAAGGCTTCCGTACATCATATCAAGCATCAGACCACAGACCAAACCGATCCACATTCCATGCGTGCGGCCACGCAAATAACCATAACTTACAGTAACAGACAAAAGAATATTCGGAACCACGTTCGCCAGAGCGAGTGAACGAAATACTGTTGTCTGCAGTAAAAAGGCAATTAATATGATCAAAACTGAAACAATAATCTTTTTAATCATAATTCGACATATCCTTAACTTCGGTTGAATCCTTCAACGTCGTAATAATCAGTACGGTTTCCAACTGATCAAATGACACAACCGGAATCAGATGGGCTGTTTTGGTTAATGTGAGCGGATCATCCTCAATGTCCTTGATATATCCGACAGACAATCCCTGCAGATATTTATCACTTACATGACTGGTAACAACCTCATCGCCCTCGCTGATTTTTGCGGTATTATTGATCATTTCAACATCAATATATCCATTAAAAATACTCTCCATATTCCCCTTGACCATGCATGTTTCACCGGTTTTTTCAAACATGGCGCTGACATTGCTCTTGTCATCAATGATTGCGCGCACCTTAGCATAGTGCTCTCCGGCTTCGCTGACAATACCGACAAGTCCCTTACCTGCGATTACATTCATGTCAACATCAACTCCGTCGGCTGTTCCCTTGTCAATGGTAAACAGATGAAACCAGTTATTACCATCGCGGCTGACGACGGTAGCGGCAACCTTCGGATAGTCCGGATACATTTTGTCAAGCTGGTATAATTCCCGATAATTCTCAAGATTGGAGTTTTCTCCGGCGAGGATTTTGTTGTCATAACTGAGTTCGTCGATCTTTTTTTTCAACTCCTCATTTTCCTCTAACAAATCCTCTTTTGAGCGCATATAATCCATCTTGTCGGAGATAAATTGACCGACAGAATTAATGCCCTTTTGCATGGGAGTAATGATGTTGCCGAGAGTTGTTTTCATCTCAACAAAACTGTCTGAGAATTTGAATGACAACACTACCATAACAAAACAGACAATAGAAAGAAAAATATAGACAAATTTTGGATGTATATGAATTCTTTTCTTTTTTCTCTTACTCATTACGATTCACCGTTATCATTGGGAAAGTCGCGTCAGTTCCGGGTTTTCAATAATTGCTCCCAGTCCCATTACAACCGAGCTTTCAGGTTCATTACACAGATTTACTCTGAAACCCAACTGCTGATAGAAGAACTGTCCGAGCTCACGAATCTGTGACGAGCCGCCGGTAAAATACAAACCATGCTTGTAAATATCAGAAGAAATCTCAGGCGGAGTACGCTCGAGAAGTACCTTGATCTGATCAACAATGCTCTGAAACAGATCTATCAAAGCTTCATAGATTTCTCTTCCCGTGATAGTAATCTCACTCGGCAGACCTGTGAGAAGATTTCGCCCGCAAACATCCATGGTTTCATCGTTTTCAAAAGCTGAAGCAATATTAATCTTTAATTCTTCTGCAGTTTTCTCACCGATCACAAAATTTCTGTCGCGCTTAATCTTGGCGATAATACATTCATTAAAACGATTCCCGCCGATCGGAATTAACCGGCTTTGAACAATTCCGCCAAGTGAAAGGATGGAAACTTCAGTTGTGTTGGCACCGATATCAACAACTAATGTGCCGGTAGTGCCTGTGATATCAAGATCCATTCCAAGCGCATCGGCAATCGGCTTCTCAACTATATGTATACATTTGGGCTTGAGGTTTGTATTGGATATCAGATCGAAATATGCTCTCTTTTCAACCTCTGTTATGTCAGTCGGAACAGCAATATAGTATTCAGCGCCCTTGAAACGGCGTTTCCCGTCCAATTCCGCGAAAAAATAATCTATTAATGACTGCATATTACCGATATCAGCGATAACTCCGTTTTTTACGGGATAAGATACGGAGATTTTGACGGGCGCTTTTTCATACATCTCATAGGCTTCATTTCCTACAGCAAATGTATGCGTTTTATTATAAATAGCGATCACATTTTTCTGGTGCAATATGATCCCCTCTTCATTTTTGTAGATCTTGATAGAACTTGTTCCGAAATCAATACCTATTGCTTTTGATGACATTTTACTATCCTTTCCGTTTGTTCTTTATTCTGTAGATTATATTCTTTCGAAATCCGGTATTCACTGTTTTCAAGCATGCCGGCTTCTGAAAAACTCACATAAGTATTATCGCCTATAATGATATGATCAGACAAAGGTATTCCAATCATATTGCATGCATTAAAAATCTGCCATGTAGATTCAAAATCCGCATCACTCGGTGAAGGATCACCGCTCGGATGATTATGCGCAACTATCAAACTGGCTGCGTCGTATTTCAATGCCAGCCGAAGAATTTCCCGCGGCGACACATTGGACATATTGACAGTGCCTTTAAATACATCCTCAGCTTTTATAAGGCGAGACGAGCCATCTAACATAACCGAATACAGATGTTCTGTCTCCAGTGTTCGCATCTCCTCCATTAGGTACGCCGCGACTGCATCCGCGGTCCAAAGTTCCCTGCCTCTGACTCGTGACATGCGAGCCATTCGTTTTGATAATTCAGCGACACACATCAACTGAACCGCCTTCACCCGACCTATTCCGGGTATTGACATAAGTTCAGGCACAGTAGCATGATACAGTCCCATCAGGCCGGGATAGGTTTCAGATAATGTCAATATCCGTCCGGCCATTTCAACACTGGTCATATCATGTGTGCCGGAACGCATGATCACAGCTATCAACTCTGCATCACTGAGTATTCCGGGACCATAGTTCTCACATTTTTCATATGGTCTTTCGGAATACGGTATTTCACGAATTGTCAGGTGTTTCATAAAACTCATTCGGGAATCAATCGTTTGGAATCATACCATAAATTGCATTATAACATATTTTCGTCACTCCCGCAAGAGATTAACAAGATTTTTATTCACTAATTTCTGCAATGATGACATTATTCCTATTTTTCCATAGGAAAAAGTGAGGCCGCCCTGAAAATACACTGCGTAAGGTTCCTCCATGGGAGCATCTGCGGTTAATTCTATGGACGCGCCCTGTATAAATGTTCCGGCAGCCATGATAACATCACTGTGATATCCCGGCATCGCATACGGCTCGGGCGTTACGTGGGCATCAACAGGCGCCGCCTCCTGAATTCCCTGACAAAATGCTTTGACTCGCTCTCCTGTACCCAGTTTAATTGCCTGAATGATATCATGCCTGTCCTCCGCGGGGTGAGGACTCACCTCAAATCCTAATCTATTGTATATGTCCGCAGCGAAAACGGCAGTTTTCAACGCACTTGCAACTACTGAAGGCGCCATAAACAATCCCTGATACAACAGTGGATTAATCTGAAGTGACGCTCCGACCTCCTTACCGAGTCCCGGGGAGGTTAATCTATATGCGCAGGCTTCAATGAGCTCCTGTCTGCCGCAAATGTACCCACCCATAGGTGCCAGACCGCCTCCGGGATTTTTTATCAGCGAGCCGACGACCATATCTGCGCCGACTTCTCCGGGTTCACATTCATCAACGAATTCACCGTAGCAATTATCAACCATACAGATTATGTCCGGTCGAATTCCTTTTATGAATCGAATGAGTTCGCCTATCTGTGAAACAGACAGCGTCTTTCTCAGGGCATACCCTCTTGACCGCTGGATCGTTACCATTTTCGTATTTTCATTTATTGCAGCTCTGATTCCGTCATAGTCAAAGGATGAATCCTGTTTTAAATCGACCTGAGCATAGTGAATTCCAAACTCGGCAAGTGATCCCATACCGGCTCCTCTGCCGTCGATTCCTATTACATTTTCAAGAGTATCATATGGCTTCCCGACCGGAGACAACAGTTCGTCACCGGGTCTTAACACAGCCGACAAAGCAACATTCAATGCGTGTGTGCCACAGGTTAACTGTGAACGAACAAGAGCAGCCTCCGTACCGAATACTTTGGCATAGACACGTTCGAGCGTATCACGTCCGTCGTCATTGTAGCCATAGCCCGTGGTACCATGAAGGTGATTTTCCGAAACGCGACAATCATGGAATGCATTTAAAACCCTGTAACTGGCTGATTCTGCATTTTTATCTATAGATTTAAATCTGTCACTCAGTCGATCTAACGACTTTTCCGAGTAGGCGGCAACCAAATCAGATATTCCAAAACTGCTGTAACTATGCATCGTGTTTTCCTCCCGGGTTATTCCCCTGCAACCGCGGAGTTTCAACCTTATCTTCGCTCGGGGAGCGCTCACGCTCAACATGCACATGGGTATATTGAATTGCAATTTACTTATGCATGTTGAGCTGCGCTTAACGAAACTCCCCTCGCGTGCGATAAGTTGAAACTCCACTGATTATTTTGTAATATAGTTTTTTTATACCCTTGATCGGTTAATAATCAGTGGATCATCCCATTTTTTATGATATATGATTTTCAAAACAAGTAGCAATTGATTCTGCAAGTAAGTCAAGTGAAGAATATTCTGATTTATCAAAATATGTAACTGAGCGCTCACGCTTGAACCAGGTAAGCTGGCGTTTGGCAAAATGTCTCGTGTCACGTTTCAGTATTCGAACAGCCTCATCAAGCGAGCATTCACCGTTCAGGTATGACGCTATCTCCTTGTATCCCAACCCCTGCATCGCTGTTTTGCCCGGTGGAGGCTCCTGATCAAGCAAATCTCTAACCTCGTTAACCAGACCGTCTCTGATCATTTCATCAACACGCTTGTCAATTCGCTCATAAAGTATTTCCCTCGGCATGGTTAATACCGCATACAGAAAGTCGTAAGGGCTGTTTTTTCCCCTTTGTTCCCGATTGTGTTCGGAAAAAGGAATTCCTGTCTGCTCATAGTATTCTATTGCGCGAATTACACGTTTGATATTATTAGAGTGAATAGAATCAGCGCTGACAGGATCAATTGCGCGCAATCTGTCATGAAGTGCCTCTGCACCGTTATGTTTTGCGTATTCCTCGAGTTCTGAACGAAAGTCTTCATCAGGCGGCATGGATGAAAAATCAATGTCATACAGAACTGCCTGTATGTAAAACCCGGTTCCTCCAACGAGTATGGGCGTATTTCCACGTGCAGTTATATCTTCAATACACTTTACTGCATCATTTTGAAATCTCATCACATCGTAATTTTCACTTGGATCACAGATGTCTATCAGATGATGCGGAATGTTTTTTCTTTTATCCTCAGGCAATTTGGCCGTTCCGATATTCATTCCCCTGTATACCTGCATAGAATCAGCATTTATAATCTCACCGTTCAGTTTTTCAGCAAGTTCCAGCGAAATATCTGTTTTTCCGACTGCCGTGGGCCCGGAAATAACTAATATACGATTACTAATATTGTTTATCATAAGATTCTCTTAAACTTTTTCTCGAATTCATATTTGCTCATGGCTATTGTAGTAGGTCGACCGTGAGGACAATGATAAGGTTCGTCAAGCGACAGCATTTCTGTTATTAAAGCCTTTGCCTCCGGCTCTGACAGCTCATTTTCACCCTTGACAGCCGCCTTGCATGATATTGTGGCGAGACGATCCAATACCATCTCCGGCTTTTTGCCTTCCCTGCCGTCTATCAAACTGTCCAGCATATCTATGAACACTTCCTTGGGATCAAGGTTGAGAAAATCAGCAGGGACAGCCTGTATCAGTATTTCCGTATCCCCGAAATCCTCCCACTCATATCCAAGACTGATGAATGCTTCACTGTTCTCGTTTAATACGGTAATCTCACGTCCTGTCAGAGTACATACTATAGGGGACAACAATTGCTGACTCATTCCCTGTTTTGATTTCATTTTCGCTACAACCCGCTCATATAATACTTTTTCATGAGCGGCATGCTGATCGATGATCAACAGTCGGTTTTCATATTCAATCAGCCAGTAAGTATCAAAAACCTGTCCGATAATTCTGAATGACGGCAGTTCCTTCTCCCTAAAAATGTTCTCACGGACAAATTCAGAATCATTTATAACATCATTTATTTCAGAATCTTTTTCATAATCTATTTCCGGATTTGATCTGTCTTCGTTGTTATTGGATTCGGAATACTGTTTGTCCTCATAATTATTTATTCCGGATAGTGATTTGACCAGATTCGAATCAAATCTTATCTGACCGGAATTTGAAGCATAATTTTCTTTTTCCCTGATAACAGACTCCAGGTTACGAGTTTTTTCAAACGGCTCGGGATTTTTTGTGACTGATGATGTGAAACCGGCATCAATTTGTAATCGTTTATCAGATTTGCCTGTATCTAATGTTTCCTCGGGAATCAGTGTTATTTTGTCCAAGGCCTCCTTTATGGATTTAAAAAAAAGATCATATACGATTTGTTCATCTTTGAAACGAACCTCTTTTTTTGCAGGGTGGACATTTACATCGAGTTTTTCCGGCGGAATGTTCAACAGTAATGCAGTAAATGGGAATCGATGGTTCATCAGACAAGCACGATATCCATCCATGATAGCTGAATGAATCACAGAATTCTGTATGTAACGACCATTTACAAAATAATATACATATGATCTGTTTCCACGTGAAAATTCAGGTTTGGCTATAAAGCCTTTTAAAGTCATATCATTTGACTCGGACTCAATAGGAATCAGGATTTTTGTCAGTTCCGAGCCGAAATTACTGAATATATTAGATCTGAGTGTACGGTCTCCGGCAGTTTTAACACGCGGTTTCCCGTCCATGATCAACTGAAAACGAATCTGAGGATGCGACAGTGAAAACTGTACGATGCATTCGCGTATTGCATTGCCTTCCGTAACAGCTGATTTAAGGAATTTACGTCTGGCCGGAGTGTTATAAAATACGTCCCTGACGATAATCGTTGTTCCCTCCGGGCAACCAATTTCCTCGGTCTTAATTTCTTCACCACCCTCAATGATATAACGGGTTCCGATAATGGATTCACGTGTCCTTGTGATCAACTCAACCTTTGCCACGGCAGCAATGCTTGAGAGGGCTTCACCGCGAAAACCCAGACTCATTACATGAATCAATTCAGCAGCATCCTTTATCTTGCTCGTTGCATGTCGGAAAAAAGCGGTTTTTACTTCATCTCCCGGGATTCCGCATCCATCATCGGTTACACGGATCAGATCAATTCCTCCTCCTCGCAATTCTATCGTAATTGCGGCTGAGCCTGCATCAATTGCATTTTCAACTAATTCCTTAACAATAGAAAGAGGGCGCTCCACTACCTCGCCCGCCGCAATCTGATCTATAGAGAGTTTATCAAGGATATAAATCATATCCGCCTCCTATACTTACGTATTTTTCCGTACTCAAATCGTCAAATACCGAATCACCATTTATCCGATATTTCTTTTTGCCATTTGTTAACGAGATTCATTGCCTCCAGCGGAGTGATATTAGTCAGGTCAGTGTCCCTGATCTCACACAATATGTCATCCATCTGTGAATCATCACCCAACGCATCAAATATAGACAACTGTCGCGGGACTTTATCCTCATTGATTTTCGGGACTTGTTCCGGTTCATTATCCTTGTCAAAAACATAATAAGCAAATGCGCCGTCCTCAGTCTGTTCCAATCGGTCGGCGATCTCACGCGCTCGTTTCAGCACATCATCCGGGACTCCTGCCAATCGCGCAACCTGTATTCCATAACTTCTGTCAGCGCCACCCTCGATGATCTTTCGGAGAAAAATGATATCCTCGCCATCCTCCTTGACGGCAATACAGTAGTTTTTAACGCCGTTCAATATACCACTCAGTTCGGTCAGTTCATGATAATGCGTGGCAAAAAGAGTTTTGGCGCCGATTTTTGACCGGTCAGCGATGTATTCAACAACTGCCCATGCAATGCTCAGACCGTCAAAGGTAGATGTACCACGTCCGATTTCATCGAGGATGATCAGACTGCCCTTTGTAGCGTTATGCAGAATATTAGCCACTTCAGTCATCTCAACCATAAATGTGCTCTGCCCCTGTGAAAGGTCATCAGATGCTCCGACACGTGTAAATATCCGATCTACAATAGTAAGTTCTGCTGAGGTGGCAGGAACAAATGAACCCATCTGTGCCATCAGCTGGATTAGGGCTGTTTGCCGCATATAAGTTGATTTTCCGGCCATATTTGGCCCTGTAATTATCCCAATCCTTGCATCATCAGAATCAAGCATCGTATCATTAGGCACAAACAGATCGTGTTCAATCATTTTCTCAATAACAGGATGACGGCCGTTTTTGATGTACAA
Source organism: Eubacterium sp. (assembly GCA_017614395.1). Taxonomy (GTDB): domain Bacteria; phylum Bacillota; class Clostridia; order Lachnospirales; family Lachnospiraceae; genus Eubacterium_F. Next base: position 15,812 of record JAGABX010000144.1, on the reverse strand, counting down.
CACACCGTCCTCGCGCAGGACCGGCCTGTGATAATCCTCATGGTCTGCCACATATGCAAGAGATGATAACATATCTATCTGTGCTATTATCGCTGCAGTTTTTTGTATTCTTTCGATATGACCTGCTATATCATCACGTAATTCACAAAACAAAGCATATTCAAGCTGATATAATCTGTCCTGGGCTCCCAGTATGGTTTCCTCCATCTTTTTCAGTTCATCGGTGGTAAACCGTTCCGCAGTAGTCAGGGTTTGTTTACGAGTCCAGTCATCGGGAACCATCGATAAAAATGAATTTGTCACCTCGAAATAATACCCGAACACTTTATTAAAATTGATACGGAGTTTTTTAATGCCTGTTCGTTCCCGTTCACGCTCTAACAACTCCGTTAGCCATTCTTTACCGTTTGTTTTGGCTAAACGAAGACGATCAACCTCATCATTGTAACCGTTTTTAATAATGCCTCCCTCACGCAAAGCCAGAGGCGCCTCCTCATCAACAGTGGAATCAATACGTTCGAAAAGATCATCTAGAGTGTCGAGAGCTGAAGCTAACCCCTTTAATAACTCACAGTCATATTCTTCACATACACCCTTGATTGACGGAAGTATGGAAAGGGAGGATTTAAGCGCCAGCATATCACGAGGGTTTATTGTCTGATAGCTGATTTTCCCGATCAACCGTTCCAGATCATAAATAGGCCCCAAATACTCCCTTAGTTCTTCGCGAGTTACCGGATCTTTGTTAAAATCATCAATAGCATCATATCTTTTTTCTATTTCCTTGCGAATTAGTAAAGGACGCTCTACTCCTGATCTCAGCATTCGAGCCCCCATTGCAGTCTTAGTCTTATCTAAAACCCACAATAAAGAGCCTCGTTTTGCTTTTTCCCGCATAGTTTCTACAAGTTCTAAATTACGTCTTGTATTTCGGTCAAGCATCATGTTTGTATTCGACTGATCGATTGTTATGTGAGTAATATGTGTCAGATTACAATGCTGTGTTTCGCTTATATATTGAAGAATACAGCCGACTGCGGCTTTAGCGAGGGGCATATCATTCAACCCCAATCCGTCAGACATAGATAATCCGAAGTGGTCACACAGTGCTTTTTCAGCGTTTTCGAGAGAAAAAAATCTGGGCTCGAGCGCAGATATTGAGATTCGCATTCTGCCTCTCAAATCGTTAATATCTATTCCTGTCCTGAAAAAAGTATCGTTTGTGATAATCTCAGGAGGTTCATAGCGATTGATTTCATCAAGCAGACGACTTTCGCTGCCAATCAGGGAGGCATGAAATTCACCTGTTGTCACATCTACAACAGACATTCCGAAGCCATCTGAACCGGTGACTACAGACATAAGAAAATGATTTTTATCCTCGGAAATTGCCTCTGTGGAAATCTCGGTGCCCGGTGTCACAATTCGTATTACTTCGCGACGTACCAACCCCTTTGCCTCACTGGGATCTTCCATTTGTTCACATATGGCAACCTTGTATCCTTTTTCCACTAATCTGTGGATATATGTGTCCGCAGAATGAAACGGGACACCACACATGGGTGCCCGTTCTTCTAATCCGCAGCTTTTTCCTGTCAGGGTCAATTCAAGTTCTCTCGAGACACAAATCGCGTCATCAAAGAACATCTCATAGAAATCACCTAAACGATAGAATAGTATGCAGTCTTTATTCTCTTCCTTGGTGGCAAGATAGTTTTTCATCATGGGGGATAACTGTCCCATTTTTATACCTCTCACTGAGAAACCTCTCAAATAACCATTATGAAATAATCATTACGGTTATTCAGCCGGTGGAGTCGTTGGTTCAACCGGAGGTTCAGTCGGCGGCGCCGGTGGGTCGGTAGGTGGCGCCGGCGGTTCTGTAGGCTCCGGTGGAGCCTCGGTTGGTGCCTCGGTCGGCGGAGTTTCAGTTTCTATTGGCTCTTCAGTAAATACCGGTTCTTCCGTTTCAACCGGTTCCTCTGTTTCAACAGGTTCTTTGGTAGGCTTCGGTTTTTTAGTAGGTTTAGGTGTCTCTACAGGTGCTGCAGTTGCAGCAGGACCATCATCAATAACAACCGGTGGTAACGGCTTGGTAACGGATAAATACATCGCGCTGACATAACCTTCCATGCCGTTATACGAAACCTTGGCCCACTCGCCACCATCATATTCAACCATCCGAACTAACTCACCGAATGGAATTTTGGTTATTACTGCTGATGTCAGTGATGCCTCGGCGCGCAGATTAACCGCGCTGGAGGTATATGCAGTTTCAGCATCCTTCAATTCTTCGTCAGCAGCAAAAACATTGTCCTCATTAATTATCATATTGCCGTTCGGCGGTATTGTTTCAACCGGTTCGGATTCCTCAGTATCAACCTCTACGGTTGCAGCTTCGCCGGTAACAGAACCGGCATTGACCTCCTCGTCCGTAAAATGGCTGGTCTGACCTTTGATATAATAATATCCAACCATTAAAACTGCTACGATCACAAATAATGCAACTGCAATGCTGACCGAAAACATCGTTATCTCAAATCCGGGTTTATCTGAATTTCTCATTCCTGAGAAAAAGCCTTCACCATTGTGCTTACTCATTTTACTGCTCCGCTCCAATCACTCTAATCTGTGCAAAATCACACTTAAACTATTATACCCGTCTTGGCGGTCTTTGTCAAACAAAAAAAATAAAAAAATACAAACATTTGTTTGACATTTGCCCGTATTTATGATACAATTGTTCTATCGTAAACTCTTAGGCAACTGATCAGAAAGGAGCGATTAATATGGCTCAGGGTAAAATATCAAAAAAACAAACAGAAATTCTTGAATACATGAAACAGCAAATATTGGAAAAGGGATATCCACCCTCGGTTCGTGAGATTTGCAATGCGGTCCATCTAAAATCAACATCCTCTGTTCATGCTCATTTGGAAACTCTGGAATTGAATGGTTATATCCGCAGAGATCCATCCAAGCCACGCGCAATCGAGATTGTCGATGATGAGTTTAATATGACCAGGCGTGAAATGCGTAATATTCCTATGATAGGACAGGTTGCCGCCGGCGCGCCGCTTTTTGCCGAACAGAATATTTCCGGCTATTTTCCGCTTCTTGCGTCGGAACTTCCTGCGGGAGACTTGTTTATGCTTGATGTCCGGGGAGACTCCATGATTGAGGCCGGTATATATGACGGAGACCGCATAATCGCGCAGCAGACACCTGTTGCCAAAAACGGAGATATCGTTGTGGCATTGATCGAGGATTCTGCCACCGTAAAAACCTATTTCAAGGAAAACGGTCATTATCGTCTGCAACCTGAAAACCCGGATATGGATCCGATTATTGTAGATGAAGTTATAGTTTTAGGCAGAGTTGTAGGTTTATTCCGATTAATGTAATATTTATACGTAAAATATCGATATTCACAGGCGTATCGTAGGATTATGATACGCCTGTTGCTATGTATGCGTATTCTGTCTGTGGGTAATGATCCACAAATAACGTCGCTCCGCCACTGGCCAGCATGTTCATCAACTGGACTAACTTTTTCTGATCTGGTTTTACAGTTGGCGTTGTTTTTGTAAACAGCAACAGAACACCGTATGTAAATGTATCCTGCCACTCCTCTGTATAGGTTTTGCGGTCTCCAACTAATTCAGCTAATTGCTTCGCATAGGAATCAACCCAGTCTGAACGACTCATTCCGCCGTAATCCTTCCCCTCTGCGTCTGTAAAAGCATTATATGCTGTTTCATCAATCTGTTTTAAAACATTTTTCACTTCGTTTTCATCCGTTCCGTATTTTCCACGCTCAGTAACTCCGTATATCCCGAAGCCAAACTCTTTTGGAGGGATTCGGCTGACCAAATCCCGATCAAATATCATATTATGAATGTTTTCATATCCGGTTACCAAATCATTACGGTCCGTTCCAATACCGGCAAACGCGGCTAATGGAGTAGCAAAGCAATAAGCATACACTGTTTTCTTTGATGCTTTAATACCATTACCGGCTGCTTCATCGCCGACGAGCCATGCCGATGTCAGATTTGCGATTGCTGCTCCCCGGCTCTGACCGGTCACCCAGAATTTTATTTTTCCATCGATATTATGCTGATCTAAATAATTCAGTATAAACTCCGAAACCTTTCTCCGGGAAAGCTCAAAGCCTTCATGATTCAGTATAGCGGAACCGTCCCCCATGTCCATATTTGATACCCACTCGCTGTCATATTCGGTACTGCGGAATAAAACGGCAACAATTGTGGTTTTGCCCTGCTTTTTATAAGCACATGCAACTCCGACCGAATCTTCGGTGGGTGTATTCTTATGTTCATCATTGACAGAAAAGCCCATAAACCCAAAACTCTCAGTCAGTTTCTCCAAATCACTCTTATCCCCTCCCTCAGAACTGGGAATGATGATTCTTTCAGAGAGTAAAGCTGTTGCCAATGAACATTTGGCTAATTCCTTATTATAAACAGTCGAATCTTCAGTAAAGAAATCATCAGAGAAACGGCACCGTATTCTGTCATCATTGCTGTTCAGAAAAAGTATATCGTATGATGAAGCAGGTTTAGAATCCTTCTTAACTGTTACCTTGCAGGTATAATTCTTCTTTTTGTATCGGGCGGTGATTTTGGCTTTGCCTTTTGATTTGCCCTTAACTAATCCGGTTTTATTAACAGATGCAACCTTTTTATCCGATGATTTCCACTTTACACTCTTAGCATCTTTTTTTGATACATTATTCAGTTTAAGCTGCGCACTCTCCCCCACCATAAGTGTGAGTTTCTTTTTATTAATGCTGACATTTTTTGCGGCATCAGACTCGTTAACAGCAATTCCGTTAACACAAATCACTAACGCAATTACAGCCGCAACCAATCGGATAGCTCTTCTCATAAACTATAACTCCTATAATAATGGTGGAGTACAGATAACTATACTCCACCTACAGAAAAATCATAAAACTCACATAGGATGATCAGACGATTCCCTGTGCCTGCATAGCGGTAGCAACCTTCTCGAAACCAGCAATGTTAGCTCCGACTACATAATTCTTTTCAAAGCCATACTTCTTGGCGGCCTCATCACAGTTTTTGAAGATGTTCTCCATGATACCCTTGAGCTTGGCATCAACCTCCTCAAATGACCATGACAGTCTCTCGGAGTTCTGGCTCATCTCAAGCGCTGATGTAGCAACACCACCGGCATTGGAAGCCTTTCCGGGTGCGAACAGGACGCCGTTCTCCTGCAGATACTGTGTTGCATCAAGAGTTGTCGGCATGTTGGCACCCTCAGCAACAGCAATGCATCCGTTGGCAACAAGCTGTTTGGCATCATCGATCAGAAGTTCATTCTGTGTTGCGCACGGCAGAGCGACATCACACTTGATGCTCCATACACCACGTCCCTCATGGTATTCAGCTGACGGACGAGCAGCAGCGTATTCTGTCAGGCGGGCACGTTTAACCTCCTTAACCTCCTTCAGAAGTTCAACATCAATTCCGTCCTTGTCGTAGATCCATCCGGTTGAATCAGAAACCGTAACAACCTTCGCACCAAGCTGCTGTGCTTTCTGAGTAGCATAGATAGCAACATTTCCTGCACCTGATACACAAACTGTTTTACCCTGCAGGCTCTGTCCATTGGCCTTTAACATAGCATCAGTAAAATACAAAAGACCATATCCTGTGGCCTCTGTACGCGCGAGAGAACCGCCGAAGGTCAATCCTTTACCTGTTAAAACTCCCTCATACACATCCTTAATGCGCTTGTACTGACCATACATATATCCGATCTCACGACCTCCTACACCGATATCTCCGGCTGGTACGTCCGTATCTGCACCGATATGACGCTGAAGTTCAGTCATAAAACTCTGGCAGAATTTCATAACCTCACGGTCCGATTTGCCCTTTGGATCAAAATCTGAACCGCCCTTGCCGCCGCCGATTGGCAGACCGGTCAGAGAATTCTTGAATATCTGCTCAAAACCAAGGAATTTGATAATACCGAGGTTAACTGACGGATGGAAACGCAAACCGCCTTTGTATGGACCGATAGCGCTGTTAAACTGAACACGATAACCTGTGTTTACCTGAACCTGTCCATTGTCGTCTACCCAGGGCACGCGGAATTTGATCTGACGCTCCGGATTAACCAGACGCTCCAGCAACGCATCCTTGCGATAGGCCTCCTCATTTGCCTCTACAACCGGACGCAGGGACTCCAAAACCTCTTTAGCTGCCTGATGGAACTCCGGTTCAGCGGGATTCTGGGCAACCAACTCCTCAAGTACTTCATCAACGTATGACATGGTGTTACCTCCTTACAGATAATATTTATTTGTATCGTGTGGAAAAAGAGACGATTCTTCGTTCTTTTTCTGACAGACACTCTCTAAAACGCAATTATACATCAAATGAAAACTGATTGCAAGTGTTTTATTAAAAAAAATCAAGTTTTGTATATAAAAAAAATCAAGAAGCGACAGAAACTACTGATTTCCGCCGCTCCCTGATACAATCACATTTCTATTGAATCATACAAAACATCTGTCTGTAAATCATTTTTATCGTATACACTCCATAGAATTATTTAACCTTGCCGCTGAAGGTCACGCTCATCTTCTGTCCGTTGATGAGATTCAGCGTGATCTCAATGCTGACTTTACCCTTTTTCTTGCCAGTAAACTCGAGATCTGTGAAAAATACACCTTCATCGTTCTGCACACCGTAGTTCTTGATCTTCTTGATGCAGGACTTGCCCTTTAATACTTTGTAGTCAAAACTCTCCACCATAGTACCGGCAGCCTTCTGCAACTCAACCTGCAGATCCATTTTCTTGTTTCTTTTAACGGTAAACTTGCCGTTTTCAGGATACAAACCGTAAACAACATCATCAAACGCTAACTTGTCTTCTTCAGCGCTGCCCGGGTTCGTACCACCGATGGTAATAAGGGTATTCACGTCACTCATCAATTCCGGATTGAACGCTGAAACAGCGATCGGGAATGTGGACTTGTACGGATTGCGATTGTACGGAGGATCCATTTTGTGTTTCTGTGACGGATCTGCCGCATCAAAATCACTGCTTCCCTTCAGGAAATAATCATAGTTGATACCGTCTGCGCCGCCGTCATCCCAGGTAGCATCCAAATTGTACCAATGGTCACCCAATGCTACCAGATTCCACGCATGTCCGTCCGCATCACGACCGGTACCTGCTGCACCGCCGATGTATTTACAAGGGATGCCGGCGCCAACGAGGAGTTTGTACATCGTGAGTGAATAGGAGTTGCATAGTGTCTCATGAGTCGTCAATGCACCGTATACAGTAGATACGATGTCCTCATCATTTGATTTGTAGGTGATCAGGTTGCAGACATAATCATGAATTGTTTTTACTTTCTGATAGTTTGTCATGCCTGCCACGCCGAGTTCAGCCAAAATCTGCGGAATACGCTCATTTACAAATTTTGTCTGGTCGAGCGTCTCAAAATAACGAAGTTTGAAATTAATATTGTTGTTTGCATCCGCTGAATAGTCAAAATCCTTGGAGTAATCAATGGTTCCGATCAGATAATCCGCATCATCCGAGGTGGACGGATCATCCTCAATCGCCATGGTGCTGTAGAAAAACTCCAGATCATTGTCATCCATCAGTTTATCTATATCGGAGTCAGGTCCTGTATAATGAACAACAAAATCCGATACACGATTCATTCCCTGTTGCGCTACTGCCTTGGCTAACTCCTGCATATTGCTCGCCGAGGATTCCGCTGCGAATGCCACACACGGACTCGCGAACGCAACCGTCAGACCTAAAACAACAGCGGCAACTCTTTTCAATACTCTCTGTTTCATTTTTTCAACTCTCCTTTTTCTTTTTATTTTTGTTTCCCTAAAGGGATTACTTAACGCATTTATTATATGCCGTTTACTATAACAATGCGTTGGTTATAAAAAGCAACAGGCTCCTGTCGATTTGTTCTGACAGACTCCTGTTGCTTTTTATCATACTTCTGATGGGTGTTTCTTCTTGTACTTTTTATACTTTCTGGAGTGCTTCTCCAGGATGGAAAACTCGGACTCATCCGGAATATCCTCAACGGCAGTTTCCATATAGTTTCTGAGCACGCCTACCAGGATAAAAGGTCTTACAAACGTACTGTGAACGATAGTCCAAAGGATTATACCGAGTAAAACAGCGATTGAGATTGACAAATATGTCGGATTTGACAAAAACTCAAACACTTTTTGGTTTTCAGTTGCATTTTGTCCCAATTCCTTGATCTCGTTAGAAATAGCCATGATCGGTCCCTGGAATTGAAGCGCGATCAGATAGAATATCCCTGAAAAAGCGCCGCCGATCACCAGCAAAGACGCCAATCCCATACCAAACATGCGACCGAGATTCTTCAGAAGAGTCTTCCCGTGCTTGAAAAAGATTACTGCTCCCTCACAGGTTGCCTTGAATGCACTCTTTTCCTTGCGATAAAACACATAACCCAGACAGCAGTCGCACAGAAATCCGACAACAACATTGATGGCAATGTGGATGGCGCTTCCGACGGCATTACCGGAATTCCCTCCGACCGAACCGCCGATCTTGGTGATGACACGGCCTAATTCGTTAAAAATGGCCTTGATGATGCTTGTTGCTGCATAGTAAAGAGCTACTGTCAAAAAACGTTCCTTTACGATTGCTTTTCCGGTGCCATACACATCATCAGGCATTTGATCTTCGGTTACAGCCTTGGTCATAACGGCAATCTGCCCTGCCTTGAATATGTAACTGAAAAAGTGTGCCAATATGGCCACGAAAACTATGCCGATGATAATACCGGCACCAAGACCATACAATCCCTGACCGAACAATTTGTCTGTCAGTATGAATCCTCCCGTTGACAACGCTGCGACGAGGATGATCATGAGAAAATTAAAAGCAAAGCGTCTCAGCGAGAAAGTCAGGGTTTTCTTGTAGATGGTCCCGTTACTTAACTTTGGTTTCATTGTAAACCTCCTAACCCATTATTCACAGAACATCATTTATAATGAAGCTGAGACACATCGTATGTCTTGTCAGTAATGGACCTCTGAACGATAAAAGCATAGTGTGACAGATAGGCATTTACCAGCTCATCCTTGATGCCGAGATACTTGCCGACACCGGCAATTCCCTTGGACAACGGCTCAACCAACTCCGTCAACGCTGCCGCAGCTACCGTAGGATCATTCGCCTCCGTGATCGAACGGGCAATGAAATCGTTCAACTCCGTCGTCAAGCCCAGGCACATGCCCATGCTGTGTGCGTAACGGATGAACTCATGCATGTATTCCTTGGCACCGGCTGCATCGGACGGAAGCTCAGCCGCCGATTTGTACGGATGCTTGGTAAGGAACGTCTGGAACAGTTCCATAGCGCCGTCGATATAGAACTGGGGAACGATGCGGCAAATCTTCTTCTGTGACTCAGACTTTTTGCCCGAAAGCATATTCTCAAAAACTGCATAGTAGGTACGCTCTACGAGACCGGCAGCTGCACCCGATGCCGAATGTGTCGGAGGCAGGGGATGATTGTCATAATTGGCAGCCGAACCGGACGCCGGAATCTGAACAGCGGAGCCGGTTGCCGGCGCGTCAATCACAACATCCTTCGTCTCCGGACGGAACATACGGCCGGCCGCATCGTTGGTCCAGTCCTCAAGCTCCTTGCCATCCTCATACCAGGTAACCATGATGTTTCTGGCACCGATCATGCCAATATCGTTAATGTCGTATGACAGGTAATTGTCCTCTACAAAACCATCTGCCGCAGGATCCGTTCCTGCCTTCAGCACGATGGCCGTCTCGTCATAGCCCGTGACGGTATCAATGACAGAGCCAACCGGGGTCTCGTCGGAACCGCATGCAACAACTAAATCCTTGAACTTGTATGTTTTCTTTCCTGCCTGCGGCTTTTTCAGATTCAAAATAACATCCAAACTACAATAGCCGCCACCCACAGCCTTTAGCTTAAAGCTGGTCTTTTTCTTGCCTACAAGCTTGCAAACACTCTTGTTGTACACTTTAACCTTCAAATCCTTGACATTGCTTTTCTTCACATTCCTGACTTTGAATGTTTTGGGCTTGCCGATAATGACAGCGTCACCGTCCTTCAATGTCAGTTTCGGTGCTTTTCCGGCTGCTGCAGAGTCTGTTCCTGTGACAGCAGGCACAGCCAGTGTGAATGCCATAGCAAGGGCAATCACGGTGGTACATCTCCGTTTCATCACTTTTTCCTCCTGATTGTATATGCAAAAAATCAACAACTACGGACGTAATTATATCATGATTAGCCCATTGTGTCAACCAACCATGTTGTATTGATGATAGCTGAAAAATACGAAAATCAGCTTGTGGGGTGTTTCTTCGACATATAGTTATTCGTGTATCGCACATCGCCGCTTACATCCTCGCCGAACCAGTCAGGAGGCGTGAATGACTGGCCCTCCTCAACGGTCGGAAACTCCACCTCGGCCAGAATGAACCCTTCATATTCCCCGTGAAAAAGATCCAGTTCTATGGTGTATCCATTATAGGGGATACGGTAACGGGTTTTGGTAATGACGATGCCGTCTGCTTTTTCGCGAAGATGCTCGTAAGCCTCTCTTGTCAGGGGACGTTCTACCTCGTCGGCGACACACAGACGATCATTCGTCTTCTCACAGTCGGATCTATATGTGTGATCACCCGATCCGCCATCCATCAAGCCTGTGTCCGCAGAGTCCGGAGCCACTCTTCCCTTGTAAGTAAAGATATACCGGTCTCCCCTCCGACGTATGCGCAGGGTTGGCCGGTCACACAAATAAGCCTGCTCAATCTCCTCATGAGGAAATGAGTCAATATTGTCAGGCAGTTTATTCACCAGATACTTTTTCTCGATTTCCATACTAACTCACCGTTCCGAACGAACCGAACGGGTAGAACCGAAGCCATGCCCGCCCCTTGAAATCGTCTCGTTTGATCAGACCGACCTCTGGAAAACGGCTGTCTACGCTGGCATTACGATTATCGCCCAATACAAAATACTCGCCTTCCTTCAGATATATTGTTTCAGCAGCCGTACCGGGATCATCCATTTTCTCAATTCCGTAATGATCATCAGTCAGGAGATTTCCGTTAATATAAACCTGTCCGTCAATGATCTGTACAGTTTCTCCCGGCAGACCTATGATTCGTTTGATATAGTTATCCTCAGAAGAAATCGGGAAAACAACTATATCAAATCTTTGCGGATCATGGAAATAATAACTCAACTGTTCCACAATCAGCTGATCGCCGTCAGACAAAGTATTTGCCATTGATGATCCATCAACGGCTGTATGATGTGCGACAAATTTTGTTATTAATATTGAAAGTATCAATGCCGCCGCAACGCAGATCAGAATATTTCTGAGTAAACGAAGCAACGGATGGCCCACAGAGAATTCAACACTCTCTGTCTCCACACCTACGGAAATATCTCCGAAGGCAACATTCTCAACGCTGTATCCGTCAGACTGCGCACCCTCCAGATATGATACGGGAGGGGGAGTAACCTCATCCTTTTCCTCCGGGGTTGGTTTGGCAGGAGCCGACTGTTGCTGTAAACTCCAATCCATGGGATTATCAATTGTTGTAAACATCGGAGCCGCCTCTGTGTCCGGAGGCATTATGGTTTCTCTCGACGGTTCCGTTTTGGACTGTTCAACGGTTGCTGACGGTGGCTGTGGTTTAGGAACAGACTGATTGATTTCAACAGGATTGATATATGCTACGCCGCCCTCCTGAGTTGCTTCAGACTGTCCGGCAATACTCAAATTATTATGCGCATCCATTGTCCCGAAAGAGGATACGTTATTGCCACCATCAATCGAAACAGCGTTCGCAGCATGATTCGTAGCATCATTAGCACTAATATTTGAATTAACACCTGCACCTGCCGGCGTCATCTGCACTCCTACAGTTGCTGATTGATCAGCCATCTGAATGCCCTGATCCGTCCTTCCGGTTGCGCTGATTGCCTGTTCAGCGGCTTTTTCAACCAATTCGCCTAAATTTGAAGGCATCGTGGGCACAACATGCTGAGTATCAACAGACGGTTCTACCTCAACAGGAGCAGATGGCGGTGTTATCGTGCTGAACCCCTGTTGCTCCATGATTTTATCTATATCTTTAAAAAGCGCGTCGCGATCGAATTCATCACTCATCGCCTGAAAACCTCCTTTTATTATTCATAGTAATAGACACAAAAAGCAATAAACACAATATTCTGACTGTTGATCCAATATCAGTTGTTCGAAAACATTACGGCTTTTCAATAGTAATTGTTCCCAGTCTTGCATTCCTGAAATCATCCAGGAGTAAAAACGCTGCCCTGTCAAGATCAGGAGCCCCTCCCTTCGATTTACAACCACGTGCTTCGGCAAGTTGGTTTAAAACCCGAACAGAATCCTCATTAGGAAGAAAGCCATATACTTTTTCAAAAACATCAGGATAAAACTCCTGCAAAAACTCAATCAGGTCCAGAGCAAGGTCGGTGTTGATAATCAATTCATCACGTATTGAACCGATCCAGGCGAGATGCAGGCCCACAATCTGATCCTCAAATTTCGGCCAAAGAATTCCCGGGGTGTCCAATAATTCAACTGTGCCGTCCACACCCTTGTTCAGCCTGATCCATTGTTTTCCACGAGTAACTCCCGGCTTATTTCCGGTTTTGGTACTGGCTCGTCCGGCGTAAGTATTTATAAATGTCGATTTCCCGACATTCGGAATTCCTACAATCATTGCACGTACCGGGCGGTTTTTAATTCCTCTTTTCAGATCACGCTCTCGTTTCTCATGACAGGCTTTCGCAATCAGATCAGAAACAGCTCTGATTTCATTTTTCTGTTTGGCATTGATCGCCATGGCATATATTCCCTGTGATTCAAAATGTTTAATCCATGCAGATGTTGATGACGAGTCGGCCATGTCCCTTTTATTCAACAACAGGATTCTTGTTTTCCCCTGCACCAGAGAATCAATCTCAGGATTACGACTGCTGATCGGAATTCTGGCATCCGCCAGTTCAATTACGAGATCTATCAGTTTTAAATCCTCGCGCATAGAACGGATAGCCTTGGTCATATGACCGGGAAACCATTGAAAATGCATTATTTATCCTCCTCTGTGGTTTCCTTATCCGTTACCTTCGGACCTGATACAAAAGAGAAAGGATTCAGCGCAAGGAAAACCGAACCGACAATGTTATCCCTGCGAACCTTTGTAAAGCTTGCGCTACGGGAATCATCAAGATCGGAGCGTTTGTCACTCAATACAAAGAATTCATCCTTTTCGAGTTTATAATCCTCCTCTGCCTGTCCCGCAGATACATTGCGGTCAAAGATATAATCCTCTTCAATCGGTTCTCCGTTGATAAGTACTTTTCCATCCTCCATCCGAACGGTTTCACCCGGTAATCCGACAACACGGCGAATCAGGATGTTGTTGTCAGCCCGCATACTGTCATCAGCAGTTCCCTGTTCCGGATAAAATGCAATAACATCTCCGCGGCCGGGTGCCGAGAAATGATTGAAAAAGGTGTTGACTATCACTTCTTCTCCGGAATTCAGCGTACTCTCCATCGAGCTGCCGATCATCGTGACCTTTTTCAGGGCAAAATTCACAACACACCACGCCAGCACAATTACCAGAATAATCTCTATGACATAGCGGATTGTTTCTATAATCAGTTTTTTATGACGCTCTTTTTTCGCCTCTTCCTCAAAACGGAGATTCATTTTTTATTCCTTCAATACCCAAATGGGAACTATCAGCATTCTCGAAATGCATGCGTATTGCAGTGAGTTTATACAATAAGCCCGGCATTTGAACCACAACATAGTTGTATCACATTTAATCACACATACAATATATTATACCTCAAACGCAAAAAAGAGTCAACATTTAATTAAAAAATGTTGACTCTTTGACTTTTCATAAATGATAATGCATGAAATACAGCAAAAAAGCAGGCATTCATGCGCAATCCTAAGCAGCTTATCTAACCAATTCCTTGACCTTGGCAGACTTACCTGTACGCTGACGCAGATAGTTGAGTTTCGCGCGACGCACCTTACCGCGACGAACAACCTCTATCTTCTCAACGATCGGAGAATGAAGCGGCCATGTTTTCTCAACGCCTACGCCGTTTGAGAACTTACGAACCGTAAATGTCTCACGGCTTGAACCACCCTGACGCTTGATCACCGTACCTTCAAATACCTGGATACGCTCGCGCTGTCCCTCCTTGACCTTCGCATGAACACGAACTGTGTCACCGATGAGAAACTCGAAGTTCTCAGCACGCAACTGCTCGTCCTCGATTTTTTTGATAATGTCGTTCATTTGTCTTTCCTCCTTAACGTTCGATGTTCATATCGTATCGATCGCTCCCTGACGGGCTCATAGCCATCACGTATTAGGATCGGCCATTCATATAAATCATCCGGTTAAAACATCCGGAAATCTGCGTATCACGACAGCGGACCATCTAATTTTTAAGTGATTTACACACAACAGCAAGACTATATCATATTTTACGGGTGTAGTCAAGTGTTAATTTTGATTTTTTGCCCAGGCATCTTTTCATCCATGTTTGTACCTTTCCTTTCTGCCCGTAGGCTTTTTCTTTTTTCATATGAAGTCAGTTGCCTTTCTGCTTACAGTGCCTCGATATCGAGCGCGTCAGCCATATCCGTAAAAGTAAACACCTCCATCACCGGCTCCGTTACATGGATGATCTTAACTTTATGGCCGCATTCAGTGCACCTCGCTCCCGAAACGTACAGCGATAGAATTGGCGTGAGCCGTCAACTGTTCCGCCTTGGCAAAAGCAATGATGTCGTCACTGACTGCCTCGAGGGCCTCTTTGGAATACGATATCAGGCTTGACTTTTTGATGAACTCATCCACTGATAACGGCGAAGAAAACCGTGCAGTTCCATTGGTCGGCAACACATGGTCGGGACCGGCGAAGTAATCACCCAGCGGTTCTGAACTGTAGGGACCGAGGAAAATCGCTCCGGCATTGCGTATATGTGTCATTGTTTCCAACGGATTCTCCGTCAGGATCTCGAGATGCTCGGAGGCAATCTCGTTCACGGCATCAATCGCATCATTCATAGAATCAGCCAGCAGGATGTAACCGTACTTTTCAAGTGATTTTTGAATTATTTCCTTTCGAGACTGTTTATTAGCCATTTCATCAGCCAGGGCGGATACTTTTTCAGCCAACGCCTGATCGGTTGTGACAAGAATTGCCGATGACATAGGATCATGCTCCGCCTGGCTCAGCAGATCCGCTGCGACAAACTCCGGATTGGCACTGCTGTCCGCAAGAACCATGACTTCACTCGGACCTGCCACGGAATCTATACCGACCAGACCGAATACTGTCTTTTTGGCCAATGTGACAAAAATATTACCAGGTCCCACGATTTTATATACACGAGGTATCGTTTCCGTTCCATAGGCTAGCGCTGCAATAGCCTGAGCACCGCCGCATTTATAAATCTCATCCGCTCCGGCAAGATCTGCCGCCACCAGTACCTCGGGCGTGACCGTTCCGTCCGCACGTGGCGGCGTCACCATCACGATCTGATCCACACCTGCAACCTTCGCCGGAACAATGTTCATCAGTACAGATGAGGATAACGGAGCACGTCCACCCGGTACATATACTCCGACACGCTCAATCGCTGTGATCCTCTGTCCCAACATCACACCGTTTTT
>JAGABX010000143.1 GCA_017614395.1 Eubacterium sp. | reverse complement strand
GAACGTTTCGGCGGAGGCGGATATCCTGACGGCCTGATGGGTGAGGCTATACCTGAGGAGGCCCGTATCATCGCTGTGGCTGACGCATATGATGCGATGACCAGCAGGCGCAGTTATCGTGATGTCCTGCCTCAGGAAAAGGTTCGCAGTGAGATTGAGAGAGGAATCGGGACACAGTTTGATCCGCGTTTCGCTGAGATTATGCTGAATATGATAGATGATGATCCGGATTATGAAATGAGGGAAAAATAATATAGTTTTTGAACATTTTTTGAACAGCGACAACTATATTGTGTGTCGAAAAAACCTGTTCTTGAGGAGGGATGCTGTTTTATGAATCAAATAGAGGAAACCGAGGAGCAAAAAACCAGTCAATTGATGTTAGTGATCATGGCGGTTGCTTTTTCTACTATTTTGATCGTGTTGAATATTCTGATGGAATGGGAGATGTGGACAATTCCGTTGCTGGCTGCGGTAGTTCCGGCAACTCTCGTCATGCATATCCTGCGTAAACCCGATATAGTGCAGAGAACGAACATCTACACCGTTATTCTGATGGTGGAGATGTTTTATTATACCTCGCAGATTGAGAAAATTTACGACGGTTGCGGTGTTGTGATCGTCATGCTGGTGCTTTTTACCACAACTCAGAAGAGATTGCTTATCTGGGTAAGCTGGCTGATCGGAAATCTCGGTCTGATACTGCATCTGATCCAGGCCGGTTCTGAGGATGCGCTGTCCATGACTCATTCGAGTATAGTCAGGACGGTATGGTGCTTTGTTATTGTGTTCATCGCGGCACTGGTGACGGATCGGATCGTTGTTGTTCACAGGCGGAGTCTGGAGCGTTTTGAACGACAGATTCAGATCAGTGAGGAGGTAAATCGCAGCGCGGGAGATTTCCTGGCAAATGTTTCCCATGAGATTCGAACACCCATCAACGCGGTTATCGGTTTGAGCGGAGTGTGCATAGAGAGAGAATCGGACGCTGATATCCGCATAGATCTGGATTCCATACGTGATGCCGGAAAAAGGGTCGCAGAACAGGTCAGTGACATCCTCGATTATTCCGAAATCGACAGGAAGAGACTGGCGGTAAACAAGGAGGATTATATGATCTCCTCCGTGCTGAATGATATCGTTTTGGAGTTGAGGCCGTATTTGACAACTGATCTGGAACTGGTCATCGATGTGGCGCCGGAAGTACCGTCTATGATGAATACAGACGTTACAAAACTGAAAAAGATTCTCTGGCACCTTATTATGAATGGGTTGAAATACACAAAACAAGGTGGTGTTTATGTCAGGATCACTACGCGCCCGAAACCATACGGAGTGAACCTTTTTATTGAGGTAGAGGATACCGGTGTCGGAATGGATGATCTGACTATGGAGAAAATATTTGACCGGTTCTATCAGTCGGATTCAGGACGTACCCGGTCGTCCAGCGGTCTCGGTCTCGGAATGTCGATCGTTGCCGGTTTCGTACATACATTGGGCGGTTTTATCACGATAGACAGTAAAAGGGAAAAAGGAACCGTTGTTCATGTCAGCTTACCTCAGGTTGTTGTAGATAATACAGAATGCATGTCCGTGAAAAATCCGAAGGAACTGCGCGTGGCGGGCTTTTTACACTTCGAGAAATTCCCGCATCCTCAGGTGCGTGAGTATTACAATTCAACAGTTCGAAACATTGTACGCGGTTTAGGCGTTACACTGCACCGCGTTGAGAATGCGGAGGATTTGAGAAAACTTGTATCAGAGACAGACTTCACACATCTGTTTGTAGGAGAGGAGGAGTACAATACCGATCCCGGGCTGATGGAGGAGTTGTCGAAAAAAATGATCGTAGAGGTAGTTACGGGAAACCGGATCAGGCTGCCGAGGGGATCGCGGATCAATATCATGAAAAAGCCGTTCTATTGCTTCCCGGTGACGAGCGCGCTGAACATGTACTGGAACCTCGGAGACGAGGAGGAGGGACGTCTGTACTGTCCGGGTGTACGCGCTCTCGTTGTGGATGATGAGCCTATGAACCTGACTGTTGCGCTCGGAGTTTTCCGGGGATACGGAATGGTGGTCGAGACTGCGGAGTCCGGAATGGAATCAATAGAGATGTGCAGGGAAAACAAGTATGATATTATATTTATGGATCATATGATGCCGGGCATGGACGGAGTGGAGGCCATGAAGCGTCTTCGCATCGAGTGCGGCAGGCAGAACAGGGTTGTACCGATCGTTGCCCTGACTGCCAACGCGGTGAGCTCGGCAAAGGAAATGTTCCTGCGAGAGGGATTCGACGGGTTTGTCAGCAAGCCAATTGAGATCCTGGAATTGGAACGCGTGCTGAAGCATGTTTTGCCGAAGGATTCCATCAGGTACGAGGAACGAAAACAGTCTAACAGTGATGTTTTGGAGTTCAGCCCCAGGATTTCGGAGAATGAGTCTTACGAGAAACCGATTCAGGACAATGTCCCCGACTCGGCGCAGGACCTGTCGGCGCTTGAGGCATATGATATTGACATTGCGACCGGCATGAGATACTGCCAGGACGATCAGGAATTCTATAAACAGCTGTTAACACAGTTTGCGTCGGAATCGGACAAGAAAAAGAAGGGCATGAAGGAAAGCCTTGAAAAGAAAGCGTATGCCGACTATTCCATTTACGTTCACGCGTTAAAAAGCACAGCGAAGATGATAGGTGCGGCAGAGTTATCCGAGCGCGCAAAAAAACTGGAGGAGGCGGCAAAGGCCGAAGACGGCTCCTATATAGAATCGTCCCAGGATGAACTGCTGAAACTATATGAGAAAACGATTACGGGAATCCGTTTGGTGTGCGAGATCGGTAATCCTGATAATGCATCTTCCGATAAACCGGATGATGATGCGATAGAGTTCGAACCTGTGACGGAAAGTAAAACCGGCGGTTTATCCGAAGCCGGAGATGATGAAGTGATAGAATTCGCTCCGAAAGGAGGTGTTTCTGAATGATCAAAAAATCTCGCAAATACCTGACTAATCCGGAAACACCGATTTATGAGAGATGTTTTGTTGTAACGACTTTGACGGCGGTTATGATCCTGATCCTTATATTCATTTGGGATCTGATCATCGGCGAAAGCCCGGTTAAGCTGGCAGTTTTAGGAGTTACGATTCTGTGCATGTGGCTCACTGTCGGGATCTGTCTTAGATTCAAAGCGATCTCCGTCGGTGGTTTTCTGATGAGCATTGCCATAGTGTTTTTTGTCCTTCCGATCGAGTTCTTTTACGGAGGCGGGGTTTACGGGTGCACTCCGATATGGTATGCCTACGCGTTTTTATTTATCAGCATCAACGTAAAAGGAAAGAAAAGATATATCCTTCTCGGCCTGCTGGGAGCATCCGGCATAACCTGCTATGTTGTTTCATATAAGTTCCCGTCGCTGCTGACCAGGCATACTGCGGGAGTTGCGTATCTCGATTCCATAGCTTCACTGATCGGCGTGGGAGTATTATTATGGCTGACAGTGCGCTTTTTGATGAGGATATATAATTCCGAGCGTGTTCGCGCGGAGGAGCAGGCGAAGGAAATCAATGAAATGAACAGGGCGCAGAGCCACTTTTTCTCGAGCATGAGCCACGAGATCCGTACACCTATCAATACGATAATCGGGTTGAACGAAATGATACTGCGCGAGGATGTCTCACAGGAGGTTGCGGAGGACGCCGTCAACATCCAGTCTGCCGGCAGAATGCTACTGCATCTGGTAAATGATATCCTTGACATGTCTAAAATTGAATCCGGAAGAATGGAACTGACGCCGGTAAACTATCATACCGGAGACATGCTTTCGGACATAGTGAATATGCTCTGGAAACGCGCCCGTGACAAGGGACTTGATTTTCGTGTCGATGTGGCGCCGGATCTGCCGGGAGAGCTGAAGGGTGATGAGGTCCGCATCAAACAGATACTTATCAATGTTCTGAACAATTCAATCAAGTACACCAAGGAAGGATCTGTTTCACTGTCGATACAATGTGAGAAGCGACCGTGCAGCATAGCGAATGTCGTGTATTCGATAGCGGATACCGGAATCGGGATCAAGCAGGAGAGCATGCCATATCTGTT
>JAGABX010000142.1 GCA_017614395.1 Eubacterium sp. | reverse complement strand
GCAACAAACTGTCAAAGCAGATCGGTGCGCTGATGGGACAGGGCAAGGGCGACGAGGCCGAGGCTGTCAAGGTTGAGGTGGCGGCGCAGGCTGAAGAGCTGAAAAGTCTGGAGGAGCAGGAGGTTACTCTTGCCGAGGCAGTTAAGAAGCGGATGATGGTGATTCCGAACATCATTGATCCGAGTGTGCCTATCGGAAAGGACGATTCTGAGAATGTCGAGGTACAGAAATACGGTGATCCGGTGGTGCCTGATTTCGAGATTCCGTACCATACCGAGATCATGGAGAAACACAACGGAATAGATCTCGATGCGGCGCGTGATGTGGCAGGAAACGGGTTCTATTACCTGATGGGCGATATTGCGAGATTGCATTCGGCGGTTATCTCATATGCAAGGGATTTCATGATCGATCGCGGGTTTACCTACTGCGTGCCACCGTTTATGATCCGTTCTAACGTGGTTACGGGCGTGATGTCGTTCGAGGAGATGGATGCCATGATGTACAAAATCGAGGGCGAGGATCTCTATCTCATAGGTACGAGTGAGCACTCGATGATCGGAAAATTCATAAACAAGCTGATCCCGGAGGAGGAGCTGCCGAAAACGCTGACCAGTTATTCACCGTGTTTTCGCAAGGAGAAAGGCGCTCACGGAATCGAGGAACGCGGAGTTTATCGTATCCATCAGTTTGAAAAACAGGAGATGATCGTGGTGTGTGAGCCGGAGGAGAGTCCGATGTGGTTTGACAGGCTGTGGCAGAACACGGTCGACCTGTTCAGGACGCTTGATATTCCGGTGCGGACACTGGAGTGCTGTTCGGGGGATCTCGCGGATCTCAAGGTTAAATCCGTGGATGTGGAGGCGTGGTCGCCGCGTCAGAAAAAGTATTTCGAGGTAGGTTCATGTTCAAACCTGAGCGATGCGCAGGCGAGGCGGCTCGGAATCCGTGTAAAAACGAAGGACGGCAAGCATTTCGCGCACACATTGAATAACACCGTTGTCGCTCCGCCACGTATGTTGATCGCTTTTCTTGAGAACAACCTCAATGAAGATCTCTCGGTAAACATCCCGACTGTGTTGCAGCCGTACATGGGTGGAAAGACAAAAATCGGTTGACAAACATGCATGAGCTGAGTTATATGGTGAAATTGGTTGACAGTGCTCTGGAGACGTTCGACCACGGGAAATATGAGGGAAGAGTATCGAAAATGGTGGTGTCGGTCGGAGAGATGACGGGAGTGCTGCCTGAGTATTTGTACAAGTATTATCCGCAGACGGTAAAGGGAACGATTCTTGAGGGAGCGGAGTTAGAGGTTGTGAGTGTCCCGGTGGAGACAGAGTGTGATGGCTGCGGAAACACATATCATCCGATGAAGAACAACGGGTATACATGCCCATTTTGCGGTAACAAAAACGGCCGGGTGATTGCCGGGAGAGATGTTGTTCTCGAACGACTGGAAATAAATTAGCTGATAATTGAGACAGAGTTATTCGGATGATTCTGAGTCAATTATATACCATGATTCGACAATAGAATAAAACTACGAAATGAAAAGGAGATGATCATTGCGACCATCTCCTTTTTACAGATATTATTGTTCGTCATCGAATTTAATCCGATCATAATACCTCGAAAAATCAAACGTAGCAAAATAATCTCTCGGTGTCTCGGCGCGGCGGATCATTTCGATCTCGCCGTTTTCCTTTAGTAATAATTCTGCTGATTTGAGTTTTCCGTTGTAGTTATAGCCCATGGAATAGCCATGCCCGCCGGTGTCATGTATCACGAGATAATCACCGATCTCAACCTCGGGCAACTGACGGTCGATGGCAAATTTATCATTGTTCTCACACAGAGATCCGGTCACATCATAGGTGTGGTCACACGGCGAGTCCTCCTTGCCGAGAACCGTGATGTGATGATATGCACCGTACATTGCAGGGCGCATCAGATCAACGGCGCAGGTATTCAGACCGACGTATTCCTTGTATATATGTTTCTGGTGGATGCATTTTGTCACGAGCTGCCCATACGGTGCCAGCATGAATCTGCCTAACTCGGTTAATATTGCTACATCTCCCAAACCGGCAGGGACGAGTATCTCGTCGAAACGCTTATGTACACCGTCACCGATGACAGCAATATCATTCGGTGTCTGGTCGGGTGAATAGGCAACACCGACACCTCCGGAGAGGTTGATGTATGAGAGCTCTATTCCGACTTTTTCCTTGATCTCAACAGCCAATTCAAAAAGTATCCCGGCGAGTTTCGGATAATACTCGTTTGTCACCGTGTTGCTCGCGAGAAATGAGTGGATTCCGAATTGTTTCGCGCCTCGGAGTTTTAGTTCCTTGAATGCATCAAACAACTGCTCCTTTGTCATGCCGTATTTGGCATCGCCCGGGTTGTCCATCACTCCGTTCGCCATCTCGAAAACACCGCCCGGATTGTAACGGCAGAAAATCGTTTCGGGAACACCGACATTTTTCCGTAAAAAGTCTACGTGAGTGACATCATCAAGGTTAATAAATGCTCCGAGATCGTATGCTTTTTGATACTCACCGACGGGAGTAACATTTGACGAAAACATGATGTCGGAGCCGGAGAAGCCAACTGCCTCGGAGAGCATCAGTTCCGTGAGAGATGAACAGTCGACGCCGCAACCCTCCTCCTTCAGTATATGGAGAATGAACGGGTTGGCGTTTGCCTTGACCGCAAAATATTCACGAAAACCCGGGTTCCACGAAAATGCCTCTTTCATTGCGCGCGCATTCTCGCGTATCCCACGTTCATCATAGATATGGAAGGGAGTGGGGTAGGTTTTCTCGATTTCAGTTACCTGGTTCTTGGTTAAGATGGGTGTTTTTTTCATTTTTTTTTTCTCTCTCTTTCTTTCTTGTTTTGTGGTTCTTAGTAATTCTATTGTTTATCACAACATAGGCGCTTTGTGACACATTTTATTGCAACATATGGAAAAAAGAATCAAAAAAGCTCTTGACGAACACTTGTTCGGGTGATATAATATACACAAGGTGCTACCCTATGGTGGTAGGCGGTTGGCCCTCTACGGAGGGACTGTTACCCTCCGTTCATATAGAAACCCTCATTTGGGAATCTGGGAAAGGAGGGCTGTAACGATGGATGTCATCAGTGTGATTTCAGTATTGAGTTTTGGATTGACTTGTTTTGCGTTAGGCTTCACCATCGGAAAAGATAATCGTAAATCAGAAAAATGACCGCCCTGCTCTGGTGAAAGGAGGGTGGTCATTTTTGACATATACCTAACATCGGGCTGACCGCTAAAATCGGTAGCACCTTTATCATATCCGCCCCTGCCCATAGGAACGCGGTTACTTTCTTGTAACTGTTAACCAGGGCCAACCGCCTATCGGTAGCACCTTCATTTGTGACAAGTGTAGCACATTTGTTCGTGTTTGTCAATAGAAAATGCTTGACTTATTCCCTATTCTGGAATAAAATAGATGATGTGTGCGAACAGAGAACACATACAATATGAGGTATATTCAGAAAGGAAGCAATCATGTCCGAAAATTACAGCGGAAAGGATATAGTCGTTCTCGAGGGACTCGAGGCCGTGCGTAAACGTCCCGGTATGTACATCGGGAGCACCGGCACGCGTGGCCTCCACCATATGATATGGGAGATTCTCGACAACGGCATTGATGAACATCTGGCGGGGTTCTGCGATGAACTCCATCTGACGATACTGCGGGACGGCGGCGTCGTGATAGAGGATAACGGACGAGGGGTGCCGGTGGACATCCATCCAACGCAGAAAATCCCTACCGTGCGGGTTGTCTACACAATACTGCATGCCGGCGGAAAATTCTCCAGCGACGTATACAAGGTTTCCGGAGGTTTGCACGGTGTCGGGGCGTCTGTTGTAAATGCGTTGTCGAAAAGTCTCACGGTTGAGGTACGTCGTGACGGGCGAATTTACAGGGATGAGTATAAAAACGGCGGAAAACCCGTAACCGTATTGGAAAAGGGCAACAAGCTCCCGGAGGTTGGACACTGCCTGAAAAACAATACCGGAACCAAGGTTACTTTTTATCCTGATGACGAGATATTTGAGACTGTTGAGTTCAAGGCGGACACCATCAGGAAAAAGCTGAAGGAAATCGCATACCTTAACAAAGGATTGCGCATTAAATTCAAGGATCAGCGAACCGGGGAGGAGGCCGAGTTTTACGAGGAATTCGGTATCCAGAGCTATGTAAAATACATCACCCGTGACGTGCCGAAACTACATCCGGATGTCGTTTATTTAGAAGGAAAAAGCGGGGACATTGAGGTCGAGATAGCATTCCAGTACACCTCTGAGTATACTGAGCAGATCAATTCATACTGTAACCGCATCAACCTCGCGGACGGCGGAACTCTCGTAACAGGCTTCAAAACGGCACTGACGCGGATCATGAACCAGTATGCCAGGGAACTGGGCTTTCTGAAAGGAAAGGATGACAATTTCGACGGCAAGGACATCCGAAACGGTATCGTTGCCATCGTTTCGATCAAGCATCCGGATCCGCAGTTTGAGTCCCAGACGAAGAATAAGCTCGGAAACACTGACGCGAAAACCGCTGTCGACGAGGTAATGGGTGTCGAGGCGCAGCTTTATTTTGATAAAAATGTCGAGGTGCTGAAACGCATTCTCGAAAACATCCATAAATCGTTTAAGGCACGGACAGCAGGTGACAAGGCGCGGAAAAACATCATGAAACAGTTAAACGATGTTGACACCAAATCCAAACTCGCTGCCTGCTCATCCAAAAAATCAGAGGAGTGTGAGATATATCTCGTCGAGGGTGATTCGGCCGGCGGTACGGTAAAAACGGCGCGAAACCGCCGGACTCAGGCGGTTC
Organism: Eubacterium sp.; assembly: GCA_017614395.1. Classification (GTDB taxonomy): domain Bacteria; phylum Bacillota; class Clostridia; order Lachnospirales; family Lachnospiraceae; genus Eubacterium_F. The sequence continues at coordinate 16,736 of JAGABX010000142.1, read as the reverse complement.
TTCCCCTGCGAGGCAAGATTTTGAATGTAGAAAAAGCACCCCTCGAAAAAATCCTCGTCAACAACGAGATCAAAACCATGATCGCGGCGTTTGGTTGCGGAATCGGCGAGGAGTTTGACATCAGCAAGCTTCGCTATGACAAGATCATCATCCTGACCGATGCCGATGTGGATGGCGCGCATATATCGACGCTGCTGTTGACCTTTTTCTATCGTTTCATGCCGGAGCTGATATATCAGGGCAAGGTCTACAGAGGGCTCCCGCCGCTCTACCGCGTGTCGTATGATGACAATTCCGGCAAGAAAAAGCAACGCGTGAACGAGTACCTTTTTAATGATTTTGAATTGGAAAAATTCCGGAAAAAGGGCATCAAAATCCAGGAGCTGCAGCGGTACAAGGGTCTCGGAGAGATGGATGATGAGCAGTTGTGGGAGACGACACTTGATCCGGAGCAGAGGGTGCTCGCACAGGTGTCCATCAGTGACACGGTCGAGGCGGACGAGATCACGGATATTCTGATGGGGTCAAACGTCCCGCCGCGGCGTGAATTTATTATGAATGAGGCTAAATATGCGGTGCTCGATGTCTGAATGGAATGGAGATTAAAATGGCTAAAAAATCAGTAGAAGAAAACATAATACAGCTCGATTTCGCGGAGGAGATGAAAAACTCCTATCGTGACTACGCGGTGAGTGTCATAGTCGCGAGGGCATTGCCGGATGTGCGGGACGGACTGAAACCCGTACAGAGGCGTATCCTCTACGCGATGAATGAGTTGGGGCTGGTTCCGACGGGTCCATATCGAAAGAGCGCCCGTATCGTCGGTGATACGATGGGTAAATATCATCCGCATGGCGACAGTTCGATCTATGACGCGCTGGTGCATATGACTGAGGACTATTCCCTCAATGCGCCGCTCGTGGACGGACACGGAAATTTCGGTTCTATCGACGGCGATCCGGCGGCTGCCATGAGATATACGGAGGCGAAATTATCGCCTGCGGCCATGTCTATGCTGGAGAATCTGGAGAAGGGCCTGGTTGATTTTATCCCGAATTTTGACGATACAGAATCAGAACCGGTGGTTTTGCCGGCACAGCTCCCGAACCTGCTGATCAACGGTACCACGGGTATTGCGGTCGGAATGGCGACTAACATTCCTCCTCATAACATAGGTGAGGTCATTGACGCTACTATAGCGTATATCGACAGACCGGGAATCCGGATTGACACTTTACTGGATCATTGTCCGGGCCCGGATTTTCCGACGGGCGGAATCATAATAAACGCGGCGGAACTGCCGGAGATATATCGTACGGGAGAGGGGAAAATACGCGTTCGCGCCCGTACGGAATTAGAAAAAGGAGAAAACGGAAAAACCAACATCATCGTTACCGAGATACCATATACGGTATCCGGGAACAAGGAAAAACTCGTCGCCAGCATATCCGATCTGATGAAAAACAAGGTGTTTGACGAGATATCCGACGTTCGTGATGAGTCATCGAAGGAGGGAATCCGAATCGTCATCGAGGTAAAAAAGGATCGTGATGTCGAGAACCTTTTGAATGGTTTATACAAAAAGTCCCAATTGGAGGACACATACGGTGTGAACCTTCTCGCAATCCGTCCGAAGGAACAGATTTCCGAGATGAGCAGCACATTTGGGGACGAGGCGGATTCCGACGGAGAAATATCTGCTGACAGTGAGAACGGATTCGATGGGGGTGCGGCATCTGATCAGAATAAGCTATCTGATGAGAATTCTTCCGATGGCAAATCTTCATCTGAGAGCAACATCGGTGGCCAACCGGAGACATTTAACCTGAAAACCCTGATAGAGGCTTTTGTACAGTTTCAACGAGAACTCTACACCCGCGAGTATGAATTCCTGCTTGACAAGGCGCAGAAGAGATTAGAGGTGGTTGAGGGACTGATCCGTGCGGTTGACGTGATCGACCTGATCATCGAAATACTGAGAGGTTCCGATTCGGTGAAACAGGCCAGAGCATGCCTGATTGAGGGAATAACCGATGACATTCGTTTCAAGAATGAGGGATCGGAGGAGATGGCGAAAACCCTTCTTTTTACCGAACCGCAGGCAAACGCTATTCTCGCTATGCCGTTGCAGCGCCTGATCGGACTTGAAATACTGAAACTTCAGAATGAAAATGATGAGCTGAATGCAAAAATAAAGGAGTTCAAGCTGGTCCTCGGTGATGAGAAGGAACTTTTTAAAGTAATGAAGGGGCGGCTGCGTGAGTTTAAAAAGCAGTATGCCACACCGCGCAGAACCGAGCTGATGGATACTGAGACAACAGCATATGTGGAGAAGGTTGTCATAGAGGATCTCTATGTGATGTTTGACAGGTTCGGTTATACCAAGTGCATAGATGCGGCGGCCTATGGACGGCAGACGCCCGAGCAATTAGCGGAATATGTGAGGATACTTCATATTGAGAATACTGACAGGATATGCATATTCACGGATAAGGGAAATATGTACCAGGTGAAAATGGACAAAATCCCACGTTGCAAACCACGTGACAAGGGCACTCTCATACACAATCTGTGTAAAATGGAAAATGACGAGAACGGCATACTTTATATAGGTTTTGAGGAACTGTATGAGTCGATGCTGATGTTCGTTACACAGAGCGGTTATATCAAGCTGGTTTCTGGGGCTGAATTTGAGACAGGACGGCAGAAGATCGCAGCGACAAAACTCGATGATGAGAACGACCGCGTGGTTGGTATTGATACGTTGAGCGGTTCGGAGGTACTCGCAGGCACTAAAAAGGTTGTCCTGCTCACCGATAAAGGTTTGTCACTCGGATTTCCGGTTGGTGAGGTTAACGAATTCAAAAAGACGAGTCGCGGAGTCAAGGCGATATCGCTGGCAATTGACGATAAACTTGTCTACGGAACGGCGGTGGATCCGTCGGCGGAAACTTTTTCATGGAAAGGCAAAACGCTGAATGCCAGGAGGGTGCGTAACCGCAGGCGCGGAGCCAAGGGACAGAAGGCTGACCTGACTGCGGACGCTGCCGACAGCGAGCAGCAGAAACTTAATTTTTGACAGCCTGATAAATGTATTTAACGAGGCAGCCGGGGACGGTGCCTGCCTGATCCGAGATTTACGGAGAAGGTGATGCTTGTCAATGTTTTTGTAAAAAAAAACGCATTTGGGGTTAATTCTCAGGGGATTTGTCCGATAAATATATTGAACACCATGAGGAATGTCTCTGCATGGTTGTGAAATAAGGGCGTTAGATTCAGGTTAAAGCCCATGGAAACGGAGGTTGAGGAACATGAGAATTGATTCGTACATGGCTGTGAATCAGGTCTATGGACCGAAGGGTACCAGACGTTCCCCGTATGCGGCAACTTCTGCACCGAAGGATTCATTGGAAATCTCGGATTTCGGTAATGCTTACGGTGTTGCTAAAAAGGCTGCTCAGGAGAGTGAGCCGGTGCGTGAGGATCGTGTGGCAGAGATCAAGGAACAGTTGGCAAACGGCACATACAACGTACCGATGTCCGCTGTTGCAGAGAAAATGGCTGCTAAGCTCCTGGGTTAATGTATCCTGTAGAGATCCGGAACAGGCCCGGACGGGAACAACCGAACACTGACATCATGTCGGTAGAATAGGAGCTGGCAGGCTATCCCGGTCTGTTGCGAACGGAAGCGACAGACAGCAGGCGGGATTGATATCTGTGGTTTGAATGAAAAATGTCAGTTAACAAAGATATCAGTCCACGGAGAAGCAGGGACAGACTGCCGATATCAGTAAGGGGGACATGTTGTGGCCAGTTTGATGGAAGAACTGATGGAAACACTCACGGCAGAGGAAAAACTGTATGCCGAGCTGATTCCCATCGAAGAGGAAAAAACCCGTGCAATTGTCGGCAATGACCTGCAGAAAATGCAGGAGATCACGGACAGGGAACGTGATATGGTTGACCGGACGACTGCACTGGAGGCAAAACGCGAGGAGATTGCGATAAACATTGCGACGGTACTCGGGAAAAATCCTAAAACCATCACACTGGATGAGATAGAGGACTCTCTGAAAAAACAGCCTGAGGACAGGAAAAAGTTACAGACCATCCATGACAAATTACGGAAAACGGTTAATCGTCTCCGTGATGTTAATGAGCAGAACAAGGAGTTACTGCAGGAGTCAATGGATATGGTTGAGTTTAATATGAATGTGATGCGCAGCGCACGGATGACATCGGGCAGCAGCAACTATGGAAGTGACGCCTCTGAGGTGAATGGCATGGCGCCGCAGCATTCGCGTTTTGACGCGACTCAGTGAACATGGAGGTTAACGGGTTTGCATCTTGTTTTCGGATGCAAACTTTTTTTGTAAAAAGGGAGGAAGCCCATGGCAAATTTGATGACGAGCTTTTATACAGGGGTATCCGGATTGCACTCCGCGCAGGCGTCGCTGAACACGACGTCCCATAACCTGGCAAATGCCCAGACCAAGGGATATGTCAGACAGCAGGTGTTGCTTTCGGATTCTTTTTATGTAAAATCGATCGGCCCGTCAGACAATGCGATGATGACCGGAAAGGGTACCGTTATCCAGCAGACGCGTCAGATCCGCAATGAGTTTTTGGACTACCAGTACAGGCTGCAGAACGGACGTCTCGGATTCTATGAGAAAAATCAGGAAACTGTTTTAGAGATCCAGGATATGGTCGGCGAGATGAACGGAGAGCAGTTTCAGACAGCGATCACGGATCTGAAGGAAGCATTGTCATCACTTGCGGCAGACCCCAGCAATATTGTATACAAGGATCAGCTCGTATCGATCGCTTCGCAGTTTGTTGAGCGTGCGAAGGTACTCCAGGACGAGCTTAATAATTATCAGACGAGCCTGGATACCGAGATACAGCAGGAGGTTGACGAGATCAATGATATCGTTTACAAGATAAAGGATCTCAATAAAAAGATACAGAAATACGAGGCTACAGGGGAGTCGGCAAATGATTACCGCGACCAGAGGAACAAGCTTCTCGACGATCTGAGCAAGATTATTGATTTTGAGACAAACGAGGAACGTGACGGGACGATCACGATATATGCACAGGGGCAGTTTTTGCTCGATACGACAAACCAGTACAGACTGGAGACCGTGTCGATCGGTAAATATGACAGAACCGGCCAGGAGTTTCCGGTGGATGATCCGGACAACAGGAATCCGGGTTCGATGCTGCTCAAGGTAAAATGGGAGAGCGGCGGCGACTTTTTCGTAAATGATACTTTAGAGTACAACTCGACAAAGCGTACGGATATCGGAACGCTGAAGGCACTGATGGTTGCGCGCGGCGGACATGCGGCGACCTATGCTGACAATCAGGTCGGTGCAAAACCTGAGGTTGGAGATTTTGCGTCGGTTGCCGATTTCCAGTTAGCAATGAAGGAATACGATGACAGGCTCGAGGAATACAACAAGTACGTGGATCCGTCCGTCATCATGACAGTACAGGTTCAGATCGACAACCTCGTTCACGGAATAGTCACGATGGTGAATGACACTCTGAATCCCCTGATGTATGCAACTGATGACAGTGAACTCAGTGGGTCCGCATTGACGTTATATGACAAGGACGGAAATACAGTGAGTGCCACCGGTCACAGCGTACTCCAGGATGGAAACGCCATAGTTGACAAGGCAGGAAACAAACTGCGGATATTCGACTATGAGCATGCGTTCATAGGTGATGATAAAAACGATACTGCCGGTGAAGAGATTTTTCAGCGTCGAGGCATGGAGAGATATACCAAAACCGATTATTATTACAAAGGATCGGACGGGAATTATTATCCGGTATGGATCTATAATGAAGAGATCACTGCGCCACCGACCAAGGATACCGTAACCGAGGGCAGTACGGATTTTACATATTATACATTCCAGGTGAACGGAAAAACGGTGACCAGAAGTGATAAAGCCGGAAATGCCAAGGGTGTGCCTGTAATGTCGACGGCGGAACAGACGATATGGGATTATCAAAAAGAAAACTGGAGAAAATCGCTGTATTCAACCGCACAGCTGCAGGTTAATCCGGCAATTTCGCAGGATCCTTCCAAAATTCCGACGAAATACAATCTGAACAGCCCGCAACGCGGAGGCTACTCAAATGAGGCAATATTGCAGGTTGTGAAGAATTTTGACAATACACTGGGAACTCTCGATCCCAATTCACAGACAGAATATGACGTTACGCATTATTACTCCGGAATTATCGGAAATATAGCGGTTGTCGGCAATGTCTGGAACGGGATAGTTGAAAACCAGAACCTGACAGTACACAGCGTTGACAACGAGCGACAGGATGTTATGGGAGTTTCCTCGGACGAGGAACTGTCTGACCTGATCAAGTTCCAGCGTTGTTATGACGCGTCATCACGGTATATCACAGTGGTGGACGAAATGCTCGAGCATCTCATCGAGAGGCTGGGAGCATGATTCGATAGATGCGTTACAGCCACAGTCTCTGAGTCTCAGGGGCGGGTGGCTGTTTCGCGTTATTTGTGTTTTAGATTTTTGTGGCGGATTTCCGCTGTTTTTCTGTGCTTGGGGTTTAGAGATGGCGTGTTTGTACCGATATTATGTATAGAAACACGCGGAGAAATCTGCGTCATTGTTTAAGACGAAAGGAGCGAGTCATATGCCTTCAACATTCGGATCTATGGAAATATCGAAAACGGGTATGCTGACATATAATGCGGCGATCCAGACGACGGCGCACAACATCGCGAATATCGAGACCAAAGGGTACTCACGCCAGACTGTCAACTACGAGGCGTTGGTTGCGAACAAAAGCTCCGCGACCGTTCAGGGCTTCGGAGTCGGCGTTGTTGACGTTACACGCGAGCGCAATGAATACTATGACAACAAATATATCCGTACACAGTCATCATACAATAAATACGATACGGATATGTATTATCTGAATTCACTGCAGGATCTCATCTGCGGCAGCGTGACCAGTGATGATAAATCCCGGATCATGGATGCATTTGATGATTTTTACAGCAGTCTCTCGAACCTCGTAGGAAATCCGAATAACCTTACTATTCGAACCGAAGGAATCACCAGGGCACAGACACTGGCCGAATACATCCAGAACATGGGAACCAACATGCAGCAGCTGCAGGACGAGGCAAACACCGAGATAAAATCGTGCGTCGACCAGATAAACGCTATCGCAGACAAGATCACATCGCTGAACCGCCAGATAAATGTAATTGAGCAGTATGGTGTCAAGGCAAATGATCTCCGTGATCAGAGGAGTCTCCTGATCGACGAACTGGCACAATATGCCAAGGTTGAGACACTTGAAAAAGAAGGAACGATCGAGAAAAAGTCAGGCCGCCAGTCGGATGAGTTAGTTGTTGATACACAGTTCTATGTATACTTGAACGGGAATACGCTGGTTGACGGATATAGGGCCAATCATATACTGTATACTCAGAAGGAAACATATTCCAACATCTGTGACAACAAGGGATTATATGATCTGTCATGGGCTGACGGCACGGATTTTGTTGATCATGCGCGCAGTCTCGGCGGAAAACTGCAGGCACTTTTTGAGATGCGTGATGGGAACAATTCCACAACTCTGGAGGGAAAGATTACAGCAACAAATAATTTTACTGATGCTTCGGGAAAGACAGTAAACACGCTGGTGCTGAAGAGCAAAGAAGGCGCGAATTTTATCAATGATGCCGATCTGTTGAACATACCGACACATGACGGAGAGATATACATAAACGGCTCAATGTTTCAGTACGAGTCGTTCAAGGCGGACTGGGATTCGACCACCGGTGAATATGTATACACATTCACCATGACAAACATGGAAAACATCAAAGACATTGATCTGATCAATACCGCGTTATCATCGGAAATGAAGGTTACTGTCGGCGATAATGTGCAGGCACGCGGCATTCCATATTATTTTGCACAGTTGAATGAATTTGTCCGGACTTTTTCACGAAGATTCAACGAGATACAAAACGGTGGACATGATCTGTATGATGAATTCGGCATAGACTTTTTCACAGCAAAAACACCTGCACAGGGCAAGGATTATGTAATGAACGAGGATCCGCATCTGTCATTTGATACATCAAAGATGGATCAGACGGAGGATGCGTCGTATTATTACATGACGACCGCAAATTACAAGGTTTCACAGGAGATGCTGTCTGATCCGAAAAAATTAGCGGCGAAGTCGGTGGTTCCGTGCGAGTGGGATGCGGCAGGAAATCCGACGAGATATACATCTGTCGGTAATGATGACTGGGGCAATATCCAGAAGTTGTCGGAACTGAAGGACGATTCCTCCATGTTCCTGCATGGCGCACCGGATTCGTTTATCCAGTCGTTAGCATCCTCGATGGGCGTTGAGTGTTCGAGATCGGAGGCTTTGTCGAAGAGCCAGTACAACCTGCTGCTCGCGATCGACAAAAACCGGCAGAGTGTTTCGGGTGTTGATGAGGATGAGGAGGCAGAGGACCTCATGGTGTTCCAGCAGATGCTGATGAATCAGTATAAGGTCCTGTCGGTGATGAATCAGGTGCTGGATAAGCTCATAAACGGGACGGCTGTTTGATAGTGGAGCCACCGCAGATTTATAAACTGTTTTTCGCTCGGGGCACGTTCACGACCTCCTCGTTCCTCGTCGGTCTCCACTTCGGGGGAATGCCCCTCGCGATAAAACATTTTCTAAATCTGCTGATTGGTTTGGCACAATTGAAACAGACGTGTTTATGAGACAGATATTGGGGGACACCTTTTAGAGAAGAAGGGAGAATGGCTATGCGAGTTACTAATGGGATGATGAGAACCAATTCCATGCTGAATATGCAGCGGAACAAGGTTGCATATGATAAATATCTGCAGCAGTATAATACGCAGAAAAAGATCCAGCGGCCGTCGGATGATCCGACGATTGCGGTGAGGGCGTTGAAATACAGAACTACTCTGATCGAGATTGACCAGTACCAGAGGAATATTGAGGATGCGACATCGTGGATGGATGCGACAGAGACGGCTATCCGTGATGTAGACAAGGTTCTCGACAACATGGTACAGTATGTGACGCAGGCGGCGACGGGAACCGTGAATGCGAAGGATCGCGCTGATATCACAAAACAGCTGGATCAGTACGCACAGTATATATATGAGCAGGATTTGAACTCGGATTATGCGGGGCGGTACCTGTTTACGGGATACAGGACGGATTCGCCGTTGCTTTTTGATGAGGCACAGGGAAAGGATTTCACAAAAAATGTTCGATATACAATTCACGAGCAGTTGGATGTCAATGACATTAAAAACTACAGCTATGTATACGGTCGGGCGGAGTATGGAGCCACAAAATCGGCGCAGGACTACGCCGGTGAGGCACCGCAGTTCCTGAATACAAACAGGATACTGGTTTCGTACCAGGATCTGCTCGATCCGACCGTTAATCCGACGACGAGGGTTACAAATCTCGACGGGACGCAGACCGATGTTGCCAATATGACACCGGTTCTGGTTTACAAGGACAGGGACGGAAATGAGTGTACACTGAATGTTACCGTGAAAAATATCGTGAGTGACGCGGTCTATAATGACCATTTACACCCGAAAACCAAGGCTGAGCTGGCAACGATGACACCGGCCGGAACGCCGACAACGGTAACCGTAACTCCAAAGGGAGGCGGTACAGCTACAACCAAAACTACCGGCGAGGTTTATATCGTTCCGGAGACCGGAGAACTCGTATTCGCGGATGATATCTATGATGATATCAGGGGCGGATCCGATCTGATGATAACCTATCAGAAAAACGAGTTTGATAAAAATGATATCAGACCGGAGCATTATTTCACATGTGAAACATTAGATGCTGGTACTGCGGAGCAGGCTGTATACAATACAGACCCGGATAATAAGGATAAGTGGGACGTTTATTCTAGATATAATTTCCGTCCGCAAAACATACAGTATCAGATCAATTTCAGCCAGACTATCGCCGTAAATACCGAGGGGCGGAATGCCGTAGGGACAGAGGTCGGTCGCGGGATTGAGGATATCAAGAATTCGTGCAACGAGCTGGATGTTATTGAGGCGAAGATGAGCGAGGTCGAAAAAAGAATAAGCGACCTTGACGAGGGGGCAGATGCCGACAAGATCAAGGATCTGACAGAATTGAAAACACAGCTGCAGACACAGATGGATCTGCAGAAATCGGTTCTCGTCAAAGCACTTGGATCCATGATCACTACTATTCAGGGAGCGAAGGATGAGATCAATGTGGCATTAGCTGATCACGGATCCCGTTACAACCGCATGGTGATGACAAAAAATAAGATCAGCGAGCTGGAGATCGACACCAACCAGGCTAAATCGGACAACGAGGATGCTGATCTCGGTGAGGCGTACATCAATTTCACCGAGTCCAATCTGCTGTATCAGGCAACCCTGAACGCGACCAGCAAGGTGTTGGGGCAGTCGCTGTTGGATTTTATCTGATGATAGTTGCATTTTGGGGTATCCTGTGATAGAATGGCTATGTGAGTAGTTTTTTTATCAAAGATGAATGGAGGGAATGATCATGACAGTGTCTTCCTCAGAATTAGGCAAGAACATAAATAAAGTTAGTGAAGGGGTCAGATATGGGAATCCCGCGTTTATTTCCTTTTCAGGTAAGGATGACCTGGCCATAGTCTCTACAGAAGAGTATAATAATTTGAGAAAATATCAGAACAACTCAGAATACTTGAAAATGCTTGACGAGAGTGACCGACAGTATCATGAAGGAAAGGTCGTGGTAAAAACCATGGCAGAATTGGAGAAGATGGCTGATGGGTGAGTATTTGTTTACTGAAAAGGGATTTGGTCAGTATAAATCATATATCGATGAAAATGATAGAAGAAAAGTAAAAAGGATTAATGATCTTTTGAAAAGTATTGATAGGGATGGACCGATGGGCGGAATAGGTAAACCATAAAAACTTAAATATCGTGAAGGTGAATACAGCAGACGAATCGATGATGAAAACAGGTTGATATACGAGATTGATGGAGAGAGAATCGTTATTAAATCATGCAAGGGACATTACGAAGAATAAATGTCTTGCGAGTATAATAAAAGTATGATAGAATGAAATCATACTGATTTATTTACCGGCGCCGCCGGGGAAAGCGAGGACAAAATGAAGATTCAGACAAAGTTTTTCGGTGAGGTTGACATGCCTGAGGAGAAGATAATAACGTTGGATCGCGGTCTGATAGGGCTGGAGAACTACAAACGCTATACAATTCTCTATGATGAGGAAAAGGAAGATACGAATATTTCATGGTTTCAGAGCTGCGATGAGCCGACACTCGCTCTGCCGGTGATCAAACCGTGGCTGGTTATGGACGAATACAATCCGACGGTTGAGGATGAGTTGCTGAAGGATTGCGGAGAGTTGACGGAGGATAATCTGATCATCCTGCTTACGATGACTGTGCCGGAGGATATCTCAAAAATGAGTGTAAACCTCAAGGCTCCCATCATCATCAATGCCGATACACGCAAGGGCGCGCAGATAATTGCTGAAAATGACGACTATGAGGTGAAATTCATGGTTTATAACCTTTTCAAAGAGAAGAATGATAAAAAGTGAGGTAGGGTATGTTAGCTTTAGCGAGAAAAATAAATGAATCCATCATCATCAACGATAATGTCGAGGTTACAGTCCTTGAGGTCAAGGGTGACCAGGTGAAGCTCGGAATCAATGCGCCGAAATCGGTGCCGATTTACCGCCAGGAGATCTACAAGCAGATCCAGGAGGCCAACGCGACGGCCGCAGACATAAAAGATCCGAAGGCGCTGACGGACTTGTTGGGGTGATTTACGGGTTCTGAAAAAGGTCGGCATAACTGCAGGGGTAAATAATCAGAAAAATTATTTTTTTAGGGGTTAAGTTATCCGGTCGCGTGCCGATATATACTATGAAAACTATAAATATTGCCTTCCGACACGGATGTCATCATGATAGAGAGATATCCGGGATGGGTATCTTTTCAGTATGAGAAGGCATAATTACACATGGAGGTGTTGATTATGAGTAAAGAAGCAATCGAAGGAATTGGTTCTGACTACGCCAGCCGTGAAAACCGTCCCAAGCCGCAGGAATATGAGTCATACAACTCGAGTTATCATGTGGCTGAGAACGGAACTCCGACAATCACAAACACACCGGTTGTTAAAAAGGATAACGCTGACGGTGAAAAAGGCGAGAACCAGCAGGAGGAAAAGGCAAAGGAAGAACGTGAGCGCGTTGCCAGTGAGGCTTCCATCAAGGAGGCTACAAATCGCGCCAACCGTTCGATGGAGCGGACACGCTGTGAGTATTCCTATCACAAGGAGACCAAGCGCGTATCCATCAAGGTAATTGACAAGGACACAGACAAGGTCATCCGCGAAATCCCCCCGGAGAAGTCTCTTGACATGCTCCAGAAGATGTGGGAGATGGCGGGTATCCTCGTTGATGAGCGTCGATAAGGGGGTGAGCGTATGCCAATGAGATTGAGCGGTTTGGTGACTGGCATGGATACCGAGGCTCTCGTAGGTCAGCTCATGAGTGCCCAGAGCCTGAAAAAGAAAAAGGTCACCGGTGCGAAAACCAAGCTCGAGTGGAAAAAGGACGCATGGAAGGAATTAAATAAAAAGCTGACATCATTCTATAACGGAACGGTCAGCAAGATGCGTCTTTCATCTGCATACAATCTGAAAAAGGCCAAGGTTTCCGATGAGTCCAAAGCCACTATAACGGCGGATCCCAGTGCGGTTACAGGCAATTACACAATGGAGGTTGAAGATATCGCTTCGGCTCAGTTTTTGACCAGTGCCAAAAATGAGAAAATTACTTCAACAGGGCAGAAACTCTCGGAGATAGATTCGAGTTTGCTTGGACAGACAATTACGGTGAATGGTCCCTCCGGCAAGAAGGAACTGACTATTGATGAGAATACTAAAGTTAGTGATTTCATTTCGACTATGCAGAGCGCAGGGTTGAATGCAAACTATGATACCACACAACAGAAATTTTTCATCAGTAGCAAGCAGACCGGAGCGAAGAATGCATTTTCCATCACAGCGACCGGAACGACTAGTCAGGAGACGACAGCGCTGAATGGTTTGAAGAGTACACTGGCGTCGGCAGCCGGCAAGGCTTCATTTGATGAACTCTATGCAGAGCTTGATGATGACAAGAAAAGTGCTTTGGATGCATCGATAAGCCGGTTGGCAACTGCCGATGCGGCGGAGGATGATGCACTTGTCAATAGTGTGGCTCTCCAGATGGCTTCAACTATCGGTGTGGATGATGAGGAGTCGATTAGTAGTATCCAGTCGGCAGCATCGACCTATGCTCAGGTTGGTGATCGTACTACATCGTCGAGCGCGCTTTCCGCATTGGGACTGGCAAATGTTGAATCCGACGGAAAAGGAAATGTTAAAGTAGATGGAGTTACATTCAACGATGGTGATAAGTTTGAAAGCGGAATGGCTCTGATCAAGGCAAAGGACAGTAAGGTTATTCTGAATGGTGCCGAGATTACATCCGCTTCATCTACGGTAACTGCCAATGGATTGAGTATCAATTTGGTATCCAAGACGAACGGCACTCCGGTTACTTTTTCTGTTACAAACGATATCGATGGGGCTTATGAGAATGTCAAGAAAGCACTCAAGGAATACAATGACCTGTTAAAGGAAATGAATGAGAAGTACAATGCGGCTTCCTCAAAGGGATATGAACCACTGACGGCTGAGGAGAAACGTGCACTTTCAGATGATGAGGTGGAAGAGTGGGAGAAGAAGATTAAAGATTCTCTTTTCCGTCGCGATTCCAAGTTGGAGGGCATTATGTCCTGCATGCGTTCAGCGATGCAGACTTCGGTTCGTGTGGGTGATAAGTCCTACTCACTGTCTTCCTTTGGTATCATGACATCAACGGACTACAGGGAGGGCGGACTCCTTCATATCTATGGTGATCCGGATGATGATGTTTACTCCGGCGAACAGGACAAGTTGAAAAAAGCGTTGACAGAGAACCCGGATGATACTATCAAGGCACTTTCGGATATTTTTGACAGTCTTCGCAAGGATATGTTCGGCAGGATGGGGGCTACTGAATACAGTAGTGCACTGACATTCTATGATGACAAGCAGATGGATGTAGATCTTGACAAGTATAAGACCGATATCAAAAAGTGGGACGATAAATTAGCCGCTATGGAGGATCAGTATTATAAGAAGTTTTCAGCGATGGAGACTGCCATGGCTAAACTTCAGTCCCAAAGCAGTTCAGTACTCAGCCTCTTTGGTGGGCAATGATGTGATGAAGTTCATCATAAACAAGAATCCATCCGCTGTAATTTCATGGCGGATGGATATTCTTGATTAGATTCTTAATTGACATAGAAGAGAATAAAAACATAGATAAAGAGAAAACAGGAGAGATACTTCTTATGGAACAAAACAGAATGAGTGAATACCAACGGAATGCTATCATGACGGCTACACCGGCAGAGTTGACGCTGATGCTATATGAGGGTGCCATCAAATTCTGCAACATCGCTAAAATGGCTATTGAGAAGGGAGACATCCAGAAAGCGCATGATAATATAAAGCGTGCTCAGGATATTATCACCGAGTTCAGAATTACGCTGAATCGCAAATACCCTGTGTGGGAGGACTTTGAGAGAGTATACGATTATATCTACCGAAAACTTGTTGAGTCCAATATGACTAAGGATATCGATACCTTGGATGAAGCACTCAAGTACATTCGCGAGATGCGTGATACTTGGAAAGAGGTTATGCGGCTGGCGCGTACACAGTAGGGAGTTTCCTATGGAAAACAAAATGGATAATCAGGTATATGTTAGTATGATGATGGAGTCTTTGCAGAAGAAAAAGCAGATTCTGTCTTCGTTGTATGCCGGGACAAAAGAACAGGAGAATTTGCTTCTGGAGACAGAATTGGATGTTGACCGTTTTTCGGAACTAATTGAAGAAAAGGGACAGGGGATTGACGAATTAGAATCTTTAGATGGTGGATTCGATATTCTGTTTAAAAAGCTTGAAAAGGAATTGATGGCAAACAGGGCTTCTTATTCCTCCGAGATCGAAACCATGAAATCCCTGATTCGTGATATTACGGATTTGAGTACGAAGATTCAGGTGTTGGAAAAAAGAAATCATGATCGGTTTCAATCCTATATGTCAGGGGAAAAGGAGCGATTCCGAAAGGCGAATGCGAGTCAGCAAACAGCTATGACCTATGCAAAAAATATGGCAGGGGCGCACAAACCGGGTAATTCCTACTTTGTAAATGAAACTAAATAAGGCTATAAAGGAAAATCGCGAATGTGATTTTCCTTTTCGGTTTACAGGAATCGATCCGTGTATGCAGATGGATCGGACAAGGAGCAGAACAGATGAAAATTACGGTAGAAAAGGCAAGGGATGGTCATAGCGTACCGATTGTGGAAGAGGAGGGACGAACATATCACCTGGGGAGTATGTACGATGGTAGGATGTTCGCTAAAATATGGTGCGACCATCATCTGGATCCAAACGCAACCGTAGACCTCGTTTTGATGGGAATGGGTGATATGCAGATTATCACAGAGGCGGAGAGTAGGCTTCGGGGTGATATCTTTGTTTATGAACCATGCAGGGAGATATTCAATCAGATGAAAACGACGCCTCTTTTTAAGAAGGCGCAGAAGCAATATCATATTCACATCACTACGGATTTTCACGAGTTCAGCGTATGGCTCACAGGTCTCCTGAACGATGATATTTTGGATGCAAGTGTTTTTTTTGTTCATCCCGGTTGCTATCGCGTGTTTTGGAATGAGGATGTAGAGAAGATTCATACGATGTTGACGAGAGCGATAGGAAAACTGGCTGATTTCAGGGATGCTCTCTCCGTCGTGCTGGATCAGGTGGTAATGAATGAATTACGCAACATTTGTTCTTTGAAGGGCGGGATTCTGCTTAGTCGTTTGTTTGGCAGGTGGAGTCAGGATATCCCGGTAATTATTGTTGGTGCCGGTCCTTCCCTGAAAAAGAACATTAACGAGTTGAAGCGTGTAGGGAACAGGGCTTGTATTCTTGCTATGGATACGGCATTGCCATTGTTGGTAAAGGAAGGAATACGACCACACATGCTGGCCAGTGTCGATGCCGGCAAGCCTCTGATTATCTTTGGAGATATGAAAACACTGGATATGCCGATTCTGGTCACATCCAATACGGTACCGGAATTGATCCGTGAAACGCCAGGGAAAAAGATATGGTGTTACGAGGCACATGCCTTTGCGCGTTATATACGTGAGATGATTGAAGAGGATTCACCTACGGTGCCGACGGATTACGGGGTAAGCAGTCTGGCTGTATCTTTTCCGGTGGAAATGGGTACAAAAAAGATTATATTTGTCGGGATGGATATGGCGTTTTCTCCGGAGGGGGACAGTCATGCCGGTGTCATTCATAATGACTTCATCAGGGATGATGAATACATCCTTGATGGTTACTACGGAGACAAGGTCTACTCCAGAAATGACTGGGTAGACATGAAAAATTGGATCGAAGAAATCGTAGATGTTGTCACGTACTGCACCTATATCAACGCAACGGAGGGCGGTATCCGTATCAAG
>JAGABX010000141.1 GCA_017614395.1 Eubacterium sp. | reverse complement strand
TGCAGTGGGCAAACACATTGAAACTCTCATACCCTCTGTCTGCGATAACAAGGGAATCCTCGGGATGGCGCATTCGGTCGACCATCTCATTCATGGCGAGTCGCTCATGTTTTTTGTGGTGTAAGTGGTAGAATAAAACCAGCAGATTATGGCAGATAAAAACCAGCACTTTGGAAGATACTATCCAGCAATCATTGAAAATGCCGTCCAGATGTGTATAATAGCATCTGGAGGTGAGAAAGGATGGTTGATTGGAAAATGTATTCAGAAATCCAAAGACTGAAAAACAAGGGACTTAAGAAGACCCAGACAGCCAGAAAACTTGACATCAACAGAGAAACTGTGATGAAGTACTGGGACATGCCACCCGATGAGTATGCTGAACTCGTGAACAAGCATCGTGCCAGAAAGGCGGATGTCTACCGGGAACTGATCATCGAATGGCTTACCGAGTATCCGGATATCACGGCTGCTCAGATGTACGACTGGTGCAAGGAGCACTCACAACTGGAGACGTTGGATTTCCAGAAACGGTCATTCCGGGATTACGTTAAGAGTATCCGCGAGGAGTATGATATCCCTAAACCGGAGCATCAGCGTCAATACGAGGCGGTGGATGATCCGCCGATGGGGAAGCAGGGGCAGGTCGATATGGGTGAGATCTCCCTGATGACGACATCCGGACGTCACAGAAAGATCTATTGCTTCGCGATGGTCCTGTCGAATTCCCGGTATAAATACGTTCTGTGGCAGTTAAAGCCCTTTACCACGGATTCGTTTATCAGAGCCCATATCAAGGCGTTTGCTTACTTTGGCGGCAGGCCGGAGGAAATCGTTTATGATCAGGACAAGGTGCTTGCTGTAAGCGAGAACAACGGCGATATTATCTATACCGCCGGATTCCAGAACTACGTGAACGAGGTGAAATTTGATGTTTTTCTGTGTCACGGGTCGGATCCGGAATCCAAGGGACGGGTGGAGAATGTTGTAAAGTACGCTAAACACGGATTCGCTGAGCATCGTGTTTTTGACAACATCGACGATTTCAACGAGGACTGTCTTGCGTGGCTGAAACGGACCGCAAACAGGGATGTGCACGGTACAACGCACAAGAGACCGGATGAAGTATTCGCACTCGAAAAAGAATACCTCATTCCAGTCTCTGAATACAGTTTCGAAACTGCCGACAATGAAAGTATATCATACCCAATTCGAAAAGACAACATCGTTTTGTATAAAGGGAACCGTTACCGGGTTCCGAAGGGCACTTATTCCAAGGATAAGCGCGTTTATATGGTCGTTGATGATGATGCCGGAACGATCGCGATTACAGATATGATTACCGGTGAAGTATACGCCACGCATCCGATCTGCCATGAAAAAGGGAAGCTGATCGGCGATAAAACGCGTAACATGCGGGATAAGACAACCTCGATCCTCGAGCAGGAGGAAACACTGAAAAAGCTGTTTGACGATGATTCGCTGGTTGGTCCGTTCCTGGATCATATCCATCAGGAAAAACCGCGCTATTACCGAGATCAGCTCGGTGTCATCCGGAAGCTGTTTGGGGAATGGAACAAAGAAGACATCGAAAAAGGCATCAAGTACTGCTGTGAGCGTGAGTTGTATTCCGCCGGCGAACTTCGTTCGACCATTATTTACCTCACGCAGGCAGATATAGAAAGATCAAGGAACAAAAAACAGGGCAAATCTTCCCTCCCGGAAAAGTACCGGGGCGACAGGGCGGAGATCAGAGATCTGCGCGAATATGAGGACGCCATGGAGATGGGAGGTGTCGCTAATGGATAAGATCAATGTGCTAAAGGAACAGGCAGCATCTCTTTCGCTCTATAATACAAGGGATAGCATAGAAGATCTCATCAATCAGGCTGAACGGGACGAGATCACATACACCGAATTCATCGGCAAGGTGTTTTCGGCAGAAATCGGATATCGCCACGCAAAGGCCGAAGCAAGGCGAATCAAGGATGCCGGATTCCCGTACGCAAAGCTTTTGAAAGATTTCGACCTGTCTTTCTGTAAATCGATCACATCCCGCCAGTTCAAACAGCTTTCGGAATTAAACTGGATTGACGGCGGATACAACCTGATATTCTCCGGTCCGCCGGGAGTAGGAAAAACACATCTTGCGATAGGGCTTGGATATCACGCCTGTGAGGAGGGCTATAAGGTCAGCTATACTACGATGCAGTCCCTTGTCCAGTGCATCCGGACGGAGGAAATAGATCGCCGGAGCAGGGCAAAGATGAACCGGGTGAGAAAGTCAAATCTCCTTGTGATAGATGAAGTGGGTTACCTGCCGGTGAATGCAACAGAGGGAAACTTGTTTTTTCAGCTGGTATCTGAGTTGCAGGAACAGACATCCATTATTATCACGACAAACAAGGGATTTGAGGAATGGGCAGAATTCCTAAACGATCCAGCGTTGGCTACTGCCATCCTTGACAGACTCTCATTCAGATGTGACCGGATAAAAATGAGCGGAAAAAGCTATCGCCTGGAAAACAGAAAATCGTTCCTTGACGCGAAGGAGGAAAAAGATGGAATATGATATGATCGGCTCCGAAGAGCTCAGAACTATCAGCAAGGAAGAGCTTGATGCAATATACAACGACGCAGTAGAGACTATATGGATATACCAAGGAAAAATCAACGAGTTAAAAACGGAGAACGACTTGTTGTTTGATGATTATGATCATGTGTCGAATCTTCTGTATGGATCCTGAAATGCAGTGAATACGGCGATTCGACTACATCGATAAGGGTTTATTCTGCGTGGCGGGATCCGCATCCTGCGGTTTCTGTCACCAGGAAAAACTGAAAAAATGGTACCTTCAGGCGTAGTCCTGACAAAAGTGCTGGTTTTTATCTGCCGCAGGGTGCTGGAAATTAATTGCCAAAAAATGCTGGAAAGTACTTGCCGTTTACATTCTGTTCAGAAAATAAGGAAATAATTGATAATATGGTGATTTTCAAGTTGCATTTTGCAGGTAATTCTGTTATGATTAAGGTGTCAAAAGGAGGGAGACGGGTATGAC
>JAGABX010000015.1 GCA_017614395.1 Eubacterium sp. | reverse complement strand
TTAGTCTTTTCATGGAGCGCGGCAGTTTTTTCCTTGATATTCTTTTTCAAAGTTTTCTCAAAATTGTTTGTTTTGGACGCAGTCAGCAGAATTTTCAGGACATCCTCGTCCACATCCTTATTTTTGATCGATTTTTTAACCTCTGCCCAGACGAATGCACTCTTGTCATCATTAACAAAGCCCTTCTCCCGTTCCTCCTCCGGCAGCGACTCCAACAACTCATCATATGTTGCCATAGTATCCGCGAGAGCGGTTTCATCCCTTTCCAGATTAACCGTTTCCTCGGACAATAACTTTTTCTGAACCAGCTCAAACGGGATCACATGTCCGATCCATCCGTCGCGTACTTCCTGATCCCTGCCCTTGACCTTTTTCATGACCATGTTTGGATCAACCTGTTTTGCTGCCGCGATCCCCTCCGTCTGCAGTATCTCCAAATCAACTGATATCCGGCTCCATTCATCATCAAGTATCTGATAAGCATCATAGGCATCAACGAGCGGTATATTCTCAAGTCTACCGAAGATTTCCCCACTGATCGTCTCCTCTCCTTTAGAAATAATCATGGTATCGATGCCATCAACCAGTTTTTCATACAGATATGAATCAAATCCTTCAAACGCGGCAGTGTAGTTGTCTGAAAAAGCAACCACACCCGGATTTTCGGCTACAGCTTTTTTTATGTCGTCCGTTTTTAAGTCACAATACGACTCATTGACTCGCGTAAACAGTTCATCCCGCAGTCCCGGGAATGCCCTCCAATAATCCTCCAACTCATCTATCTCAGCCTGCGGGACACCACCGAACATGGTAGCATATATATCCCAACTCTCCGGTTTTTCTGATGAATCTACATATCGCGGGATGTTGAGGTTGTAGTCGTTGTCACGGATCTCCTCACGAGATACTACACGGGAGAATTTCGGAACATCCAAACGCCCCTTGACAACATCCGTGATCCTTTTTATGTCTGACGCACGAAGCTTGTTATTCTTTCCTGATTTTTCAAATCCCCTGGATGCATCGATGATCAGTACATCCGTGTTCACGCGCCGCTTTTTCAAAACCATGATGATCGTCGGAATACCGGTACCGAAAAAGATATTAGCCGGCAGCCCTATAACGGCGTCAATATGGTTTTTCTCAATCAGGTTTTTACGGATCTCGCCCTCCTCTCCGCCACGGAACAGAACACCGTGTGGCAGGACAATCGTCATTACTCCGTCCGATTTTACATGAAATAGGTCATGCAGCAAAAAAGCATAATCCGCCTTGGATTTCGGTGCCAGACCAAAACCGGAATACCTGGGGTCTGATTCCTTGTCCGCCGGGTTCCAGTTCTGCGAGTATGGTGGATTTGATACGACCGCATCCACATACAGAGGTGCGTAGGTACCGACCGGATCATTTTCTTCAAAATACGGCCAATCCTCCTCAAGTGTGTCACCGTTCCTGACCTCAATATTATCGGGAATTATACCTCTCATGATGAGATTCATCCGTGTCAGGTTGTAGGTATTCTCTTTCCATTCCTGCGCGTAATATTTGATCTGTCCGGTATTTCCCATATGTTTTGCAGCAGCCTGACCGATGTTGATCAGGAGGGAGCCGGAGCCGGAGGTGGGATCATAGACCTTGATCTCCTTTTTCTCATGGAGGTGGTCCGAAATGATTTCCGCCATCAGAATGGATACCTCGTGCGGCGTATAGAACTCACCCGCCTTTTTCCCTGCATTCGCGGCAAAATTTGAAATCAGGTATTCATAGATGAATCCGAGCACGTCATAATCCTGTTTGTCATCCATTGGGATATCCCTGATCAATTGGATCAGGTCACTGATTGCCTTTGTCTGGGAGCCGGCGCCCTCGCCCAATTTTGACAAACCTGTTTGGAGCGTTTCAAATATCTTGTCAAATACTTTTTTATGTGTAGGATTGATCAGGCGGCTGAACGCATGCAGGGCATCATGGACATTCTGAACAGAGAAATCACTCCCCATTGACAGCCATGTAGAAAACAGATTCTCAAATCCGATGAAATAGCCGATATTCTGCTGAATGTTTCTTACCGTCTCCTCATCCTCCTCGGTTACGGTGTTGAATTCATCCCGCTCGTAGCCTAATTCCAGCAGATATTTTTCTTCCTTGTCAGACAGGAATTTATAGAAAATGAAGCCAAGAATATAATCCTTGTATTCATTCGCCTCGATTTTGGAGCGCATTTTGTTCGCCGACTCCCAGATTTTTGCTGCAAGTTGCTGTTTGTTCATTATTTACCTCCGGTGATTAGTGTCGTAACAAAGAAACTATGATTCAATAATCGGGGATACTGAGATTCGAAGTCCTAAACACTTGCATATTTTTATTATTGTATCAAGCCTTGGTGTCGTCGCACTGGACTCTATGCGCGCTACAGATGATTGAGGGATATTGCAAATGGTTGCCAGCTCTCGTTGCGTTAATCCCAATTCGTTTCTTTGACTGATCATGGCTGAAATAATTCTTGCCTCTTCCTCCGCCTCATCAATTAATTCCTTACCAAAAGAATCCGTTTCTCTTATTTGTTTTTTATACTCATCCCAATTCATTGTCATCACACTCCTTTCGTGACAGATAATCATCTCTTTCTTTAATTGCACGGTCAAGCTCAGTTTTAGGAGTTTTCCTTGTCTTTTTTACAAAATGATGTAGAAGTACATATGTGTTCTCATCATCTTCAAAAAAATAGAATATACGATTTTTACCAGGTCTTAACTCCCATATATTATCCAAAAGATGTTTCGTTATTGTTACTGGCAAATTCGTTCCATTATATTGTAACAATTGAATATGACGAACCACTTGGGAATACTGAATCCTCGCATCCTTTTCAACGCGTGCCTTCTTAAAAAGAACATTCAAAAAATCTAACATGTCTGATTTTCCTGTTGGCGTCTCATAAAACTCAATGTTAAACATAAAACCCTCCTTTGTATGATAGCATATTTGCTATCTAATGTCAACTATTACTTTTATAGAAATCGATCAGCAAAATGTATCGATTCTAATATGTTCCCCATCTGTCCATATAGTCACTGCACCGGTCTCATTGGTACAGAAAAAACTCGCGCCGGACTGCGTGATTCGTTCAACCGCCTCCGGGGACGGATGGTGATAGCGGTTATTTATTCCGGCGGAGGCAACTGCTATCTCAGGTTTTATTGTTGATAAAAAAGTATCCGAGCTTGAGTATTTTGAGCCGTGATGTCCGACCTTCAGATAATCTACATCATCAAGCGACATGCCGGCATCCGCCAGTTCACCTGCCAGTGCCTCTTCACCATGGATGCCCAAATCCCCGGTAAATATTCCCTTGAAATTCCCATAGGACAACTCTATAACCGTCGAATAATCGTTGACATCCTCCCACTCATACGTACTCGAAGGATGCAGGCAAGTTAATGTTACTTCCCCATAACGCAAAATATCACCCGTTTCGATGGTTTGAATCATCCCCGTTTCCATCTCCAATAACTTGAATACATTATCTGTACGATTCATATCCTTCTCCGAATCCAATTTCGTGCCCGCCTGTATCATCGAATCCGTATCTATCGTAGCAAAGGGATCCGATTCCTCGGAAAGCGATTTTTCCACTATGTGCGCGAACTGAACATAATTAATATCCGGATCCTGAATTTCCGGCATGTATACCTGCCCGATTTCCAATCCGAAATGGTCATCTTTTTCCAAAATCTCAGTCAGACCACTTAAGTGATCCTCGTCGCTGTGAGTCAGAATGATCGCGTCAATCCTCGATATTCCCATATATTTCAAATATGGGACGATACGGTATTTTCCAACGCTTTTCACATCGGAACTGCCTCCGTCAATCAGGATTACCCGGTCGTCAGGCGTGCGGATGACGCTGCAATCACCCTGACCGATATCCAGATTAGTAATTGTCATTCCGTTTTGAGAAAAAGCAGGTAGCCACTCGCTGTCGGATGTTGTTACCGGCAGTATAAATACAATCAAATCAACCAACAGAATGACAAAAACTATGACTCCTCTTCTCCTGGACTCATTTTTAAGAGACAATGATTCCAGATGAAATACATTCAGCGATCTTTCCTTTGACATTTCAGAACGACTCGACGAAGTTTTCTGTCTCACAAACACATCTCGAATATTCATAAACAGCTTATATACATTCTGTCGATTTTTTATGTAAACAACCACACCCAATATCACCAAATAATAGAACACCACTCCCGCCACGCTCCGATGACCGATAATGACCGTATGACAGGGAATCATCGCCACCCACCCGCAGATCATTTCTATCCCCTGCAACAGATAATACACGATTCCAAATGCAAATCGTGAAACAACAGCCGAGAGTAACCCTAACCCTCCTCCAACCAGCGACATGCCGATCAGTATGCTCATGAACGGCAGAATCAAAGCATTGACCGGAATAGAAAAAACAGCCACCTCATGATAACTCTGTATTAGTATTGGCAACGTGATCAAAAACACACCGATACTGCCGGATATAAACTTGAAACACATCTGAATCACAGATTTATCTGATGCTATTTTAATATTTCTGAATTCATCGACAAACAACGTGATTCCCAGCACAGTACCGTATGATAACAGAAATCCGCTCTGTGATAATGATTCCGGATGAATAATCAATTCTATTATCGCTGAAAAAGCAAGTGCATTCAGCCTGTCAAATCTCTCACCGAGCAGCCTTGCAATCAATATCAAAACTGTCATTACTACAGCACGTCTTGTTGACACCGGGAATCCCGTCAATTCTCCGTACAGAAACAGAATCACTCCCGTTACAACAGCAGCTATCTGCATAGGCATAATATAGCGTCTGAGCAGATTAAAAAGACCGAGTCCTATCAAGGAAACATGAAGTCCTGATATTGCGAGGATATGTGCTATACCGTTCTCACGATACAACTCCTTCACCTCGTCCTCAAGACCTGATTTCTCGCCGAGGATCATCGCGGACAGAACACCTGCCTCCCGATCAGGCAATGCCTGAAAAAAAGCGTCACGAAACCATCCTCGCAGATTATGCAGAAAATCCGCGATCATGTTAACATCATCCCTGATCACCAATGCGCTGTCTGCATAGAAACGCGCATCAACATTTAAGGACTGATAGTATTTAATTTCATTGAATTGTCCGGGATTTCCGGGTTCCCGAAAGGGTTTGACTTTCCCTTGAATTTGAATAATATTTCCGGTTTTCAGATGAGAAAAAGAACATTTTTTCTCTTTAGTATTATAATTTTCGGTGGCATATACCTGTAATTTCCGGCAATAGGATTTACCGTCATCGGTCGTCACATCACAAACGATCAATGAGGTATCATCTCCCCAGCCGATCAGTTCCGCCACCTGCGCCGTGAATGTGGCAGTTTCCTCTCGTATATTATTATCCTCAGGAGGATCGTAAAAACACAGAATCCACAAAACCACCAGACACAGCGCCCACAACAGGGGCCGTCTCATGGTCACTCCTCCTCATATAAACTACAATCATATCACAATATCAGATTTCCGAATCTGCTGCTCTGATCAATTCACATTTACAATTACTCTGACTTCAAAATAATATCTAAGTTTCTGTCCAGGGTTTTGTTAAAACCATTTGTCTCACCATAGCGTTCCCTGACTCCGCTGTTTATCGTAAACTGGACACGTGAAACATTAGGTAATTCACACAATGTATCAACTATTGAATATACCGTAACATCACTTGTAACATTCGGCAATAATTCCAAGAACTCGCGGCTGAAATCCAGATAACAGATATTATCTCTGATAGTAACGTTGTTCAAAACAGTTCCGGTCGGAATAGTTGACAACAGATTACCGGCATCATCACCACTGACTTTTTCAGGACCGACAATCAAACAATCAACTAAAATATCCGCTATTTTCTCCGCAGCCGGATATGTCACCTCAGTATCGACAGGAACCAGTCTCTGTCCCGATGCATCTGAGAAGTACAGCTTAACCACTCTACTCTGAGGACCTCCCTGATTGCCGAGATCCGTGACAAATGTTGATATATCCATCTGTCCGATGCTCTCTCCCTCAACCATCAGTGGCTGATCCTCCACATAAAAATCAACCTTGTCTATACCATCTAGCTGGCACATGGTTTTTACTATAGCCGCGCGTGTCAACACCTCATATAATCCGGTCTTATTATTATAAGCGCCGGAGAAATAAATTGACAGCTGGTTTTCCTTTATCTTGAACTCATCGAATTCAATTTCAGGCTCTATCGGGTTAGTCAGACGATCCTTCTCACCGTTTTTCTCAAGCGCCCTGATCAACTCGGTTATCAATGCTGTCAGATCGGATTCCTTCGCCTTCGGAACATAATCCTCCGCTACTAATTTTTCCTTATCCGCGTCGAGATAATACACCTTCAGGCTGTTATCCGCAGTCTCATCCTCCCCGCACCCGACCATCAGGAGACACATTACTACTATGCACATTATTATTTTTCTCTTAAAATGATACATTTAATGTCTCCTTTCCGATTTTCATCCTTGCAATATCTGATCAGTTCCCGCACGAGCACCATGGAAGCACAATAGCCAAAGTACCCGCGCTGGCGGCAGTGGTTGCCTTCTGAAGAGCCACGCGAGACGCTTTTCCTCGCGTGCGATGAAGAAGCCAACCACGATTGCGTCCAGCGCTAAGGTTGTTATCTGTCTGCTCGTGCTACGATTGTCGCTATTCCACATATGTCAGCGGAATCCTGACATTAAATGTGGTTCCCTGCTGCTCGACGCTATGAACCTTGATCGACCCATGATGCAACAAAATCGCGCTCCTCGTAATTGCCAATCCGAGACCGGATCCGCCGGTTTCCCTCGATCTGGCCTTATCTACACGATAAAATCTCTCAAAAATATGATCCTGCAGTTCCTCGGGAATACCCTCACCAGAATCGCTGACCTTCAGGAAAAAGAACTTGTGATCAGCATTCAGGCTGACACGAACCCAGCCGTCATCATAATTGTATTTAATTGCATTTTCAACAAGGTTTCTGAAAGCCATTCCCAGTTTAACCTCATCTATCTCTGCAGATACGGGGCGAAGGCTCTCATATATTATTTCAATATTCCTCTTGTCGGCAATAGGCTGTAACTGTTTCAGGATATTCTCGATGAAATCATTAACATTTACCATGGATATGTGTACCTGCAGAGCAGCCGACCGATCCATTTTGACCAATGATAACAGATCATTGATTATCCGGTTCATTCGATCCAATTCAGTGCCTATATCCTCCATGAATTCCTGATACAGCTCAACCGGAAGATCCTCCTGGCCCGTCAATGATTCAGACAAAACCTTCATTGACGTAATCGGTGTTTTTAACTCATGGGACACGTTGGATACAAACTCCTGGCGGGCATCCTCGAGATTCTGCAAATCCGAAAGCATGTGGTTGAACTCATCTGACAATCGCTCAACCTCAATGAATCCATGCAGATTCATCTGTTCGGAAAAATCACCCTCCGTAATCTTTTTAACCTGCCCGGTCATCTCCTCAACAGGCCTGACAACCTTGCCGGAATACAACGCTGCAACAATAATTACTATTACCGCCAGACATAGAAACATTGTAAAAAGTATGGTTCGGATTCCCTGGTACATATGAACAACTTCGCCCAGGGAAAAATTCATGACAACCGCCCCGCCGATAGTTGACTGATCGGCATGAAACACCGGCAGTATCACAAGAATATAATCATCCTGAACAGCAGTCACTGCTTTTTGACGCCCGTTCAATACCGAAGGCAGTTCATCAATAAGAAGGGTTTTGCCCTCCTCCAGTCCATATGTATCTCTCAGCACCTTCATCCACGCATCAACAACAATAATCCGGCCATCATAAATGTCGGAAACCTGTGTCAGTTCCAAATCAACATCCTTTGTAACATCGTTAGTGAAAAAAGCGCTTGACGTAACCATATTGCAGATCACGGCTCCACGTGTCTGAATTTTTGTGATCTGCTGATCAACTGCGCGGGAACGATATGAATTTAAAAGAATTAACGTAAACAGAACCAAAGGCAAAACACCGATAAAGATCAGCACTACCAGACTTTGGAATCTCAGACTTTTTAATCTTTTGAAAAAGCTTTTAACCTTTGAAATAATAACCAACACCCCATTTGGTATGAATATATTTAGGCTCTCTCGGGTTTTTCTCGATCTTCTCCCGCAGCCGGCGGATGTGAACATCTACGGTACGAACATCTCCCGGATATGATTTACCCCAAATCTCATCTAACAGCTGTTCACGCGTATAGACACGCCCGCTGTGCGTCATCAGGAGTTCCAACACATCAAACTCCTTGGCTGTCAGGTTTACTTCCTCATTATCGATAAACACGAGTCTTCCGTCAATATCAACATGCAGTCCGTCGTAATCATTCATAACGGGCTCGGTTCCCTCAGATGCATCCTTTTTCCCGCTGCGTCGAATGATTGCTTTGATACGAGCCTTTACCTCTAAAATATTAAAGGGCTTGGTTATATAATCGTCGGCACCATACTCAAGTCCCAGTATTTTATCCATATCATCGCCCTTGGCTGTCAGCATGATGATAGGTACATCGGAGAACTCACGAATCTGCTGGCAAACCTCAAATCCGCTCATCTTCGGAAGCATGACATCCAGGAGAACCACATCATATTTTTCTCTCCTGGCAGCCTCAACTGCGTCCTCACCGTCATAAGCTGCATCGACCTCCATGCCATCCTGCTCCAAACTGAACCGAATGCCCTTAACAATCAGTTTTTCATCATCTACAACCAAAACGCGCTTTGCCATTTATTTTATCCTTTCTGATATCAATATGCATCATCCACTGAATTCATATTGCCTGATTACAAACAATCACCATATTTCAAACTGTTACATAATCCTTGATCTTGTCAAATGTGCCCTGTTTTATTCCGCTGATATTCATCAGATCCTCAATTTTGCCGAATCTCCCGTTCTCGTCACGAAAACTCACAATTGCGGCAGCCTTGACATCCCCGATTCCGGGAATTGTTTTCAGTTCCTCTAAACCCGCCGTATTGATATTCACGCGGCTATCGCCTGATGATACTCCAAAACTGCCCGATGCGCCGTTATCAAAGGTTGTATCGCCGGTTTGAGGCAGGTCGATTGCAGGCGTTCCGTCCCTGTTTCTCTCATAGACAACAATCTGGGCACCGTCCTCTAACTGTCCTGCCAGATTAACTGATGTCTGATCGGCCTTTTTGGTAAAACCGCCTGCCTGCTCTACCACTTCAACTATTCTCGGTACGTGGTCAAAAGTATAAACTCCCGGTTTTTTCACCGCTCCGCAGATGTATATGTACACATCTCCGCCGATTCCACCGGGTACATCTGTAAATCCTTTGCCGGATGCATCGCCACCGTCATCGTTTTCCGAAACATCTTTACTGCCATCTGTATTGTCGTTAAATACAGAACCCGACCCGGATTCAGAATTTCCATCTCCTGTACGTGTGACTCCTGATTCACCGTCAGAACCATCCCGTGTTCCACCGGCAATGAATGTCCCCTCGTCATCCGACTCGGCCCGACCTGCACCCGGTCCCATGACAAGATACAGAATTCCACACAAAAACAACGCCGTAATGATAATCACGACCTGTATTTTCTTTTTCCTTTTCATGTTCGCTCCGTTCTCTATCGGTAGGAAGCGCACACTTATATTATACAACGTTTTTAAGATTTTACAACAAAATTTTTACGTTTTTTTTAAGATTTATTACGAAACAGCATAAAAAGAGGCCGGAAACCACCTCAATAAGCAATTCCCTGCCTCTATCCGTATTTCAAGATTGAGCTTCAGAAAGCAAACCCTCACATACACAAACCGATGGTTGAATGGGATGATCAGACCAAAACCTCATCGAGAATACGTGTCATCTCGTCCACATGCTCTTTCTCAATCACAAGCGGCGGAACAAAACGTATCACGTTGGCACCTGCAGCCATCAGGACCAATCCACGCTCCAGTGCCGCGTTCACATATGGCGCGACCTCCTCGGACAGCTCCAGACCACGCATCAGACCGAGTCCCCGCGTGGCAACACAGACATCCTTTTTCTCAACGAGTCCCTGCAGTTGTTCGCCGAGATACTCGCCAATCTCTGCGGCATGTGCTACGAGTTTCAACCGCTCAAACTCACTGATCGTTGCATTCACGGCCGCCATTGCGAGCGGATTACCGCCGAAGGTCGTCCCATGGTCTCCCGGCACCATGCAGTCCGCCACCTGTTTCGGTGCCGCGAACGCGCCTACAGTGATTCCTGCGCCGATACCCTTAGCCATCGTCATGATATCCGGACGTATGCCGTAATGCTCAAACGCAAACATTTTACCGGTACGCCCCATGCCACACTGCACCTCATCGCAGATCATGATTATATCGCGTTCATCACAGATTTTTCTGATTCCCTGAATGAATTCCGGCTCAGCTGGATAGATGCCTCCCTCTCCCTGCAACGCCTCCACAATGATTGCATAAGTATTGTCATTCACTAATTCTTTAACAGAGTCCAGATCATTATAGGTCGCAAAATGCACACCTGCCAGCATCGGCTCATATGGCTCACGATACTTTTTCGTGCCGGTCACCGACAACGCACCCATACTCCGCCCGTGGAACGCCTTGTCCATTGATACAATTTCATGACGGTGTTCATGTCCGTTCACAATCGCATATTTTCTCGCCAGCTTCAACGCACCCTCGTTGGCCTCGGAGCCGCTGTTACAGAAAAAGACCTTGTCCATGCCTGTGATCCGGGTAACATTCTCTGCCGCTTCCTTCAACGGTTCGGAATAAAAATAGTTGGAAAAATGCATTCCCTTATCTATTTGCCGTTTCAGTGAATCCTTGTATGTATCATTACTGTAACCAAGCGCGCATACGGCAATTCCTCCACCGAAATCGAGATAACGCTTGCTATTCGTGTCATACAGATAAACACCCTCGCCTCTGTCAAAAGCAACGGGGTAGCGTTTGTATGTGTTGATCAGATGCACATCGGTGTTTTTAATTATGGTATCCATACATCAACCGTCCTTCCTTTTCGTTTAATAAACCTCATCAATAAAAATAAGGTTGTGCTACATTATACAACACAACCTCATTTATTTCAAGTCAAATGTTATCATTCATCGTTCTCGTGTGGATACAGGTTGACTTTATTATCGATAATGGCTGTTCCGATACCCTTTTTCGTGAAAAACTCGAGGAGCAGACAATGCTCACGTCGACCATCCAGGATATGCACACGGGAAACGCCCTGTTCCACCGCCTCGACGCAGTTTTTGATTTTCGGTATCATGCCACCGCCGATGATACCGTTATCGATCATCTTTTTCGCTTCCTCCAATGAGAGAACGGATATCAAAGTTGACGGATCGTCCGGATCGAGACAAACACCTTCTATATCAGTCATAAATGCGAGCTTCTCGGCATGTACGGCCTTGGCCACCGCTGAAGCAGCCTCATCAGCATTGATATTTATAGCGTGATAATGTTCATTCAGACCAACCGGCGCAATGATCGGGACAAAATCATTCTCGATCAGAGTATCGATCAACTCGGTATTTACGGAAACCACCTCACCGACATAACCAATGTCACGACCGTTCGGCATCTTTTTTTTGCACATCAGCATTCCGCCGTCTTTGCCGCATACACCCGCTGCGCGAACGCCCTGCTTCTCCATTTCCTGTACAAGGTGTTTGTTTACCTTGTTCAGCACCATCTCGGCGACCTCCATAGTGTCCGCATCGGTCACGCGCAGACCATCGACAAATTCACTCTCCTTGCCCATATAGCCGAGCCATTTGTTGATCTCCTTGCCACCGCCGTGAACAATGATAGGATGCATCCCGACTAACTTCAACAAAGCAACATCCTTGATCACAGAACGCTGATACATTCTGTCGAGCATTGCCGATCCGCCGTATTTTACAACGACCTTCTTCCCATTAAAATCACGGATATACGGCAGCGCCTCGATCAGCGTTTCCGCCTTTCCCGTAATCTCCTCCATTGATGTCCCCATAAAAATATCACCTCAAATTATTAATTCACCATCTGGCATTTTCAATAAAGATCCCGCACGAGCGGCGCAAGTTTTCTCACAGCGAGCCTGCGAGTCGTGAGAAAATCTTGCATCTGCGCTCGTGCTACGAACGATAATCCCCATTTATATTGACATAATCATGCGTGAGGTCACATCCCCAGGCCGTAGCACCCTCGCGTCCCTGCTTCAGTTCGCATAAAAAGGACACGCGCTTTTCCTTCATCCACTCCGTCGCTTTTTCCTCATCAATCCTGCACACAACACCATCCTGTACCAACAGCATCATCTCATCCTCATGCAACAACGTCACATCCACTAGATCCGGATCAAAATCAACACCGGCGTAACCCAGTGCATCCAAAATACGGCCGCTGTTCGCATCGGAACCGTAAACCATAGCCTTGACCAGGTTCGAGGCCGTCACAGAACGCGCTAATATGCGGGCATCTTCATGAGTTTTTGCGCCGGTAACTATGACTTCCATCATTCTCGTTGCGCCCTCGCCGTCCGCCGCCATCTGTTTTGCCAGAGAAATGCAGACAAACCTCAGTGCCTCACGGAACAACTCGTATGATTTGGTATCCTTTTCTATTTTAACTCCCGACTGGCCGTTTGCCAGAACAATGTAGGTGTCATTGGTAGATGTGTCACGATCGACTGAAATCATGTTGAACGAATCATCAACCGACTCCTTGACGAGCTCCTGCAAAACATACTGGTCGATTTTTGCATCCGTAGTCGTAACGGACAACATGGTGGCCATGTCCGGATGAATCATACCGGAGCCCTTGCTCATACCACCGACTGTCACGGTTTTCCCGTCTACCTCAAACGAACACGCCGCTGTTTTCGGCACCGTATCGGTCGTCATGATAGCCATAGCAACCCGCCTGTCGGTATCCGGTCCCCTGTCCAGACGCTCTTTCAGTTTTTTTACACCTTCATAGATGGGTTCCTCACTCAGCTGATAGCCAATCACTCCGGTCGATCCCGTCAGGACCTCATCCGGATGGACATTTAGTTCTCGCGCCATCTCAGCCGCCATAAAAAGGTTGGTCTCCCTGCCTCGAAGTCCAGTTCCGGCATTTGCAATACCGGTATTAAAGATCACCGCATGCACAGGATTCCCGTTTTTCAGAATCTCCCTGTCATACAACACCGGTGCCGCTGCGAATACATTCTGAGTAAACGTAGCCGCCAGCACACAAGGATAATCACTGAAAACCAACGCCATATCCTCGCGTCCCTTATACTTAATCCCGGCCGCGACCGACGCCGCCCGAAACCCTAAGGCGGAAGTAACCCCTCCATCAATCTGTTTTATTTCCATGCTGTAATCCTCTCAACTATGAATGTAAGCACAATCATCAATATTCCCGCACGAGCGGCGCGAGTTTTCTCACTGCGAAGAAGCGAAGCAATGAGTCATGAGAAAAGCTCGCATCAGCGCTCGTGCTATGGTTTTATTTATTCAGTTTGAGTGCCCTTACCTTTGTGGAAAGCCCAAACAGATTGATGAACCCTTCCGCGTCATGATGATCATACAAATCCCCCGTGGTAAACGAAGCAATGTCCTCATCATACAAACTATACGGCGATGTAGTACCCTGCTTAATGATATTACCCTTGTACAGTTTAAACTTCACCTCGCCTGTTACATACTCCTGAGTCTTGTCAATAAATGCGCAGACAGCCTCACGCAGAGGTGTAAACCACTTGCCCTCATATGTGATCTGTGCGAGTTTGTTGCCCATGTCAAGCTTCAGATCAGTTGTCTCACGATCGAGGATCAACTCCTCCAATTGCTGATGCGCCTCATACAGGATCGTTCCACCCGGCGTCTCATACACACAGCGGGATTTCATTCCTACAACACGGTTCTCAACAATATCTACGATTCCGATACCATGTTTTCCACCGAGTTTGTTCAGCTCGCGAATGATATCAGAAACCTTCATCTTTTTACCGTTTATTGAGGTCGGCACACCCTTCTCGAATGTCATCGTGACCTCTTCACCCTCCTCAGGCGCACGTTCCGGTGTCACTCCCAGCACTAACAGATGATCATAATTCGGCGCATTTGCCGGATCCTCCAGCTCTAACCCCTCATGTGAGATGTGCCAGATATTTCTGTCACGGCTGTAACTTGAATCCGCTGAAAAAGGAAGCGTAATACCGTGTTGACGGCAATACTCAATCTCAGACTCACGGGAATCCAATGTCCATTTATCCGAACGCCATGCAGCAATGATCTTCAGATCCGGCGCCAGAGCCTTGATCCCCAGCTCAAAACGAATCTGGTCGTTACCCTTTCCTGTTGCGCCATGGCAAATTGCCGTAGCGCCTTCCTTGCGCGCAATTTCTACTAAACGCTTTGCAATGAGCGGTCTGGCCATCGATGTCCCGAGCAGATACTTGTTCTCATATACCGCATGTGCCTTAACACATGGCATGATGAAATCATCACAGAGCTCATCCACCACATCCTCTATGTAGAGTTTGGCTGCGCCGCAACTAAGTGCCCTCTCCTCGAGCCCGTCTAACTCCTCCTCCTGCCCACAGTCGATGCAGACACAGATAACCTCATAGTCAAAATTCTCCTTCAGCCACGGGATGATCGCCGTTGTATCCAATCCACCCGAATATGCCAGTACCACCTTTTCTTTCATTCCTTTATTCCTCCATTTTCAAAAAAATATCGACGCGTTTCATTATACAACTGATTTTCATCTTTTTCAATAGGAAATTTATAATCTTTTCCAAATGAATACGTAAAATCCGGAATCTCCGATAGCTGCACTGCGATTTACGGCACCATGGGTACGAGCCGAAGCCCTTCCTGTTCATCAAACCCAAACATCAGATTCATGTTTTGAACAGCCTGGCCTGCAGCGCCCTTGGTGATATTGTCCATGGCTCCCATCATGATGACACGATTTGTTCTCGGATCATATTTAATATTTACATCAACATAATTCGAACCCTCGACCCATTTTGTTTCCGGTGGTGTAGTCCCTTCCAAAACGCGGACAAAATATTCATCTTCATAATCCTCATTATATGCCTGTTTCAGCTCATCTGCACTGTGTTCTCCCACAACTTTTGCATAGGCAGTAACCAATATTCCACGATTCATCGGGATCAAATGCGGTGTGAAATTTATTACAACTTCTTTCCCGGAAATATATGACAACTGATCCTCGATCTCAGGCGTATGCCTGTGCGAAGCCACTCCGTATGCCTTGATGTTCTCATTAACCTCACAGAACAGATTTTGCACCTTGGCACCGCGTCCCGCTCCGGAGGTCCCGGATTTAGCATCGATGATCAGCGTGTCCATATCGATCCAGCCACGTTTTGCCAATGGCGCGATCGATAACGTCGAACAGGTCGGGTAACAACCCGGATTGGCAATGAGACGTGCTTTTTTAATAGATTCACGATTGATCTCGCATAAACCATAGACAGCCTCGGCAACCAATCCCGGACTCTTGTGCTCGATCCCATACCATTTTTCATATTTTGAAACATCCTTGATCCGATAATCAGCGGAAAGGTCAATGACTTTTGCTTTTTCTAAAACAGACTCCGTAAGGATGCCCGCCAGATATCCCTGCGGTGTTGCGGTGAATATTACATCCGCCTCCTCAGCCAGCTGCTCGAGGTCATCCCCCTTGCAAATGTCATCAACCAGCTTCACATAATTTCCGAAAACGGAGGCAAATTTCTCATCCACATAACTGCGCGAGCCGTACCATGCAATCTCGACCTCCCTATGCCCTAATAATAGACGCACCAGTTCCTGTCCCGCATAGCCGGTTGCTCCGATAATTCCTGCTTTGACCATAATTCTTCATCCTTTCTGAACGATACAATACAAATCACACGAAATAGATGATACCACTTTTTCCGATAAAAAGCAATAGTCTTTGCATTCTGGGAAACACGGGTTTATCGGGTTTCCCATTTCCCACTTGAAAAATAAAGGGTTTTAGTATAGAATTAGAAAAGGATGTCAGATATTAAGGAGGAACCCCTATGCTGATAGATACATTTCCAACAAATAAAATCCAGGATCTCGAATACCGCATCGGACGCGTGTTTCCGTTTGGTGCAACATTGACTGACGGTGGCGTGAATTTCAGTATTTTTTCCAAGGAGGCAACCGGGTGTACTCTGGTACTTTTTCATCACGGACAGAAAAAGCCTTTCGTCGAAATTCCGTTTCCTGAGGAATTTCGCATAGGAAACGTATATACCATGATGGTGTTCGGAATCAACATAGAAACCACGGAGTACGGCTATCGTTTCGATGGTCCATACCGACCGGAGGAGGGACTGAGGTTTGACAAAACAAAGGTGCTGCTTGATCCGTATGCCAAGTCCGTTTCCGGACGAAACGTGTGGGGACGTGAGGTGGATTACAGCGATCCATTCCAGCATCGCGGGCAGATAATACCTGAGGATTATGACTGGGAGGGGGACAAACCATTAGAAATAGACGCGAAGGATATGGTGATTTATGAGCTGCATGTTCGTTCCTACACCAGGCATGACAGCAGTGACGTTAAATACAAAGGAACCTATGCGGGATTATCCGAAAAAATACCATATCTCAAGGATTTAGGTGTTAACTGTGTAGAACTGATGCCGATTTTTGAATTTGATGAGTTTGAAAACTCGCGTGAGGTTAACGGACAAACGCTTTATAATTATTGGGGTTACTCAACGGTCTGCTTTTTCTCGCCAAAGGCAGGTTATGCCGCCTCGGCTCCGTTCGGCATGGAGGCGGACGAACTGAAAGCAATGATCAAGCGGTTTCATAAAAACGGGATCCAGGTCATCCTCGATGTAGTGTTCAACCATACTGCAGAGGGCAATGAGCTCGGTCCGGCAATCTCGTACCGTGGCATCGACAACCGAACCTATTACCTGCTGACACCGGACGGATACTATTACAATTTCAGTGGCTGTGGCAATACGATGAACTGCAACAATCCTGTCGTGCGTGGCGTTGTGCTGGATTGCCTGCGCTACTGGGTGTCTGCCTATCATGTGGACGGATTCCGTTTCGATTTGGCATCGATCCTGACACGCGATGAGAATGGCGCGCCGATGATGAATCCTCCGTTATTGGAGACTATAGCCAACGATGCCGTGCTCGCAAAATCAGTCTTGATTGCTGAGGCCTGGGATGCCGGCGGACTCTATCAGGTCGGAAGTTTTCCGGATTATCTGCATTGGGCGGAATGGAACGGAAAATATCGTGACTGCGTACGAAAATTTATCAAAGGCGCTGGTGAATGTGCTCCGGAGCTGGTGCAGCGCATTCGGGGTTCGGCGGATCTGTATGGTGGTCGTGGCGCGGCGGCCTCCATCAATTTCATCACCTGCCACGACGGGTTCACGATGCACGACCTCGTATCCTACAACTACAAGCATAACGAGAGCAACGGTGAAAACAACAACGACGGCTGCAACGACAACGACAGCTGGAACTGCGGTGTTGAGGGTGAAACGAATGACAGGGAGATTCTTTCATTCAGAAATCGCCAGATAAAAAACATGATGACTCTGCTGCTCACCAGCCGCGGCATTCCGATGTTGCTGTCCGGAGACGAGTTCGCAAACACCCAATGGGGAAACAATAACGCCTATTGTCAGGACAGCGAGATCTCCTGGCTGGATTGGAGTCTTTTGAAAAAGAACGCCGATCTGCATGACTATGTCCGCGGACTCATCGCACTGAGGAACGCTCATCCGGTTATCCGCGATTCGTCATATGATTTTGGCCAGAATGGTACCGGATATCCCACGCTGTCATTCCATGGAACGAGGCCGTGGGAATTTAACGAGTATTCAGATTCACTGTGCCTTGCCTACCTTTTTTCGGAAGATCACGTAAAATACGGAACTAAAAAAGACTGTTTTATTTATGTGGCAGTAAATGCATGGTGGGAGGACTGCCGGTTTGATTTGCCGGAGATTCCGGCCGGGATGACATGGAGGCTTGCAGGTCGTTCGGATGGAGCATTCTCTGCACCCGGCAAGGAGAAAAAGTACAACGACAACGGTCTGACACTCGGCCCCAGAACCACAGCAGTTATGATTGCGAAATAAATGAATTACGGAGATGAGTTCAAAATTACCCATCTCCGTTTTTTTGTTTTTTTTCTTATGACCATAGTGGTATCAGAAATCGCGGTACAACGTATAAATCAGGACGGATCATCATCCTTCACATGCTCCTCATTTCCATCAATTGCACCCACATCGTACGGTGTGCTCTGGTATACATAATAATTCAGCCAGTTGCTGTACAGGAGTTGCCCCGAAGAGAACCAACGAACCATCGGCTTTTTCTCAGGATCATCATCCGGAAAATAATGCTCGGGAACCGGAGGGTTCATGCCTTTGAGAGTGTCTCTCTCGTATTCTCTTTTCAAAGTTTTCGAGTCATACTCCGGATGCCCCAGCACAAAAAACTGTGAGCTGTCCCGACGCTTAATAATAGCGATGCCGACCTCATTAGACTCAGCCATTATCTCTAACTCAGGATGCTCTGCCACATCCTCGGGTCTTATCGAGAAACTGCGGCTGTGTGGCATGTAAAACACGTCATCGAACCCACGAAACAGCGGTGACTTTTTCTTAAATGTCTGATGCTCGTACACTCCGGAATACTTCTCATCCAAAACAACACGCTTAATGCCATAGTGATAGTAGAGTGCGGCACATGCTCCCCAGCAGCTGTGCAACATACAGTGAACATGGGTTTTGGACCACTCCATGATCTCACAGAGTTCACGCCAGTAAACTACATCCTCAAACCGCGTTTTTTCGAGAGGCGCACCCGTGATGATCAGTCCGTCAAAACGACGATCCTTAACCTCATCGAATACTGTATAAAAAGTCTCTAAGTGCAGCTCCTCAACATGACGTGGCTTGTAACTCTCAGTCTGCATGAATTCCACCTCAACCTGAAGCGGCGTATTGGAAAGCTTGCGTAAAAACTGCGTCTCTGTTTCTATTTTTGTAGGCATCAGATTTAACACAAGTACCTGAAGCGGACGGATATCCTGGTGCATGGCACGGAACTCCGTCATTACAAATATGTTTTCATCCTCGAGAATTTTCTGCGCCGGCAGAGAATCCTGAATCTTGATCGGCATATTATACTTTCCTCCTATATCTTGGCACGAGCGCTGATGCGAGTACTCTGGCAATCATTTGCTAATCATAAAACGTCTCACTGGCAATGCCACCCGTTTCGTTGTCATTGGTGACTCGAGTCTCGGTGTCCTCAACTGATTCGTGGTAGCCGGTCAGGGCAGCGAACGGTGCAAACTGCGCGGCGCGATTTTCCATTGACATTTTTTTTCGGTGAGATTCCGGCCGCGACAGATCTATTATATCCGCGTATTTCTCGCGGGTAGCACGTGCCTGTTGTTCTAATTTATCCATCCTTTTCCTCAATATTTTCGGTTTTGCGGTCTTGTAACCTTTTTATCCCAAATCAAATGCAAGTTCTGCGGATCTGTTACCCCTTATGTCCTCCGACCTGTCCGTTTCTTTCACGTGTTGTAGCGCCTTCTTCAAAATTCATGCCCCTGAGCATAGCGCATTTTCCGTATTTGTTCTTGATCTCTATTACTGCCTTCTGCATATTCTG
>JAGABX010000140.1 GCA_017614395.1 Eubacterium sp. | reverse complement strand
GTAACGATTTTGTTACCGGTAACGGTTTTGTTATCTGTATGTTTTTTTTCAATGGGAGGTATCTCATCGGCAAAATCCGAGCCATATATCATATCACGTACCGAGACGCGCTTTTTCTGTCATCGCGGGTATGCGAACCGGTATCCTGAAAACTCGATGATTGCTGAGAAAAAGGCAATGGAAGCTGGCATGTACGGATTGAATTGTGATTTGTGGCCCACGAAAAAGGACAGCAACGGCAATATAGATTTTGCAGTGACTCATGATGAAAACCTGATACGTATGACTGACAGTGATGTCAATGTACGCGATCTGACTGCCGGGGAGGTAGTTAAATACCGAATAACAAAGGGCGTAAATGCTGATAAATATAAGAACCAGTATATCTTGCTGCTGCGGGACATCCTCGAGCTCGGCAACAGTTATGCAGTTCCGATCCAAATGGAATTAAAGGGTTCATGGACAGGAGAGCAGCTGGAGGCACTCGCCGGACAGTTAGTTGAATACGGTTATGATAACAGAGCGATAATAGAGTCGATGTCAGTGGACAACCTGGTAGAATTCAGCAAGTCAGCGCAACAAGCCGGATTGAATATTATGACAAATCTGGTTTCGACCTCCAAGGACAACAATGCGATGGAGCATGCGAAGCTCTGCAAGGATAATGGTATCACGGCCATAGTGGCACACTATAAATGCATAAACAGTGAGCTGGTCTCCTGGTGCAAAAAGAACGGAGTATTGTGTGCAGCCTATGTAGATTTGGGCAAGTCCAGTAATCCTATCGTACATGAATTGCTGAAATATGATCTTTACTCTATCGGGACTCCGGATATACCGTGGTATGGAACGCCTGATGATATTAATTTGCCGAGTGTTTTTAATATAAGGGAGCTGGGCGGTTATGTTACTGAGGATGGTAAAACGGTAAAAAGGGGATGTCTGTACAGAGGCGGTGAGACGGCATATATGTCCGATAATGATGCCCGTATACTGACAGAGGACTACGGTCTGACGGATATCGTGGATCTCAGATACCGGGCAGATGTCAGGGAGTGCAGTGACAGAATTCCGGAGGGAGTTGAATACAAGCATATACCGATGCGCACAGAAAAAGAGTCAGCTGCTGCTTCGGCAAAAAACAGATATAAATTATTCTCAGAAAAACTCGGTATCGGGACTGCGGATTTCAGGTCTGCGATTCTGGATCGTTCCACGATTGTTTCCGATGACTATACTGCCAGACTTTTTCTCGATGAATATTCGAGAAAACAGATGAAGAAGCTTTTTAAATATATACTGAAAAAGGATGATGCCGGCGCAGTTTATTTTCACGGTATTTACGGCAAGGACAGGACCGGAGTGTGTTCAGCGGTGATATTGCTGGCACTCGGTGTGCCGGAGGAAACAGTCGTCAGGGATTATGAGTATCCCAATACAGTGGCGGAGTTTTTCGGTTTGTTGTCAGGAGCCGATGTAAAGCTGGTCAACAAAGAGAGTTTTAAAAAGGCAATAAAAAAAGTTAAGGATAAATACGGCACATACTATCGGTATTTTACGGATGGAATTGGTTTGAGTGATAAACAGCTGAAAAAACTGAAAAACAAATATCTGGATTGATATGGCAATTTGCTGTAACGTATTTTTATGTGATTTGATTTATGGAGGGGAATCATATTAATTACGGAATGACAGGGAATAAAATATGGAGGGGATAAATGGCAAAAAAATATATGATGGCATTGGATGCCGGCACGACGAGCAATCGTTGCATTCTGTTTGATAAACGTGGCAGGATTGTTTCCGTAGCCCAAAAGGAATTTACCCAGTATTTTCCGCATCCGGGCTGGGTTGAGCATGATCCGGCGGAAATCTGGTCGACAATGCTGGGAGTGGCTGTTGAGGCTATGTCGAAGGCGGGTGTGTCGGCTGATGACATAGCCGGGATCGGTATCACAAATCAGCGCGAGACCACAATTGTATGGGATAAAAAGACCGGCGAACCGATCTATAATGCTATCGTATGGCAGTGCCGGCGCACCTCGGAATTCTGTGACGAGCTGAAGGCGAGAGGATTGACGGACTCTATCCGCAAAAAGACGGGATTGGTGATTGACGCGTATTTTTCCGCGACCAAGCTGAAATGGATTCTGGATAATGTAGAGGGTGCCAGAGCGAGGGCCGAGCAGGGTGAGCTTTGTTTCGGAACTGTTGACACCTGGCTGATATGGAAACTGACGCGCGGGCGTGTGCATGTGACGGATGTTACCAATGCGTCGCGAACGATGATGTTTAATATCAAAACATTGAAATGGGATTCGGATATTTTGCGTGAGTTGGACATACCGGCGGAGCTGTTGCCTGAGGTGAGAGCCTCGAGTGAGGTGTATGGGAGAACGGATCCGAAATACCTCGGAGGTCGTATCCGTATTGCCGGGGCGGCCGGAGACCAGCACGCGGCACTGTTCGGTCAGACCTGTTATGCCGAGGGTGATGCAAAAAACACATACGGGACCGGCTGCTTTTTATTGATGAATACGGGGCAGAAACCGGTGTTTTCGAAAAACGGTCTGGTAACGACCATCGCCTGGGGCATCGACGGACATGTGACCTATGCACTGGAGGGTTCGATATTCATTGCAGGAGCGGCCATCCAGTGGTTGCGGGATGAACTGCATCTCATAGACGCTGCGGACGATACTGAGTATATGGCGACGAAATATCCTGATTCAGCGGGATGTTACGTGGTGCCGGCCTTCACCGGGCTGGGCGCGCCGTATTGGGATCAGTATGCCAGAGGAACGATTGTCGGTCTGACGCGCGGGGTGAATAAATACCATGTCGTGCGCGCAACACTTGAATCGATTGCCTACCAGACGCACGACGTGATTGAGGCCATGGAGGCGGATTCCGGTGTGAGGATACGGTCTCTCAGGGTGGACGGCGGTGCCAGTGCCAATGATTTTCTGATGCAGGCGCAGGCCGATATCATCGATACGCAGGTGCTGCGACCTAAAATGTTAGAGAGTACCGCTATCGGCGCCGCGTATTTAGCGGGGCTGGCCGTGGGATATTGGAAAAACACGGATGAGATACTTGCAAATCTGACAATTGACAGGACGTTTGAGCCGCAGATCACCAGGGCTGAGCGAGAGGAAAAGCTGAAGGGCTGGAGTAAGGCGATTCGGGCAGCGAGAGTCTGGGGAGCGGAATGATGTCAATGTCTGAATTTGTAAAACAGGTTTCAGTCCGGTACGGAGCTATCAGATAAACATACATGTATAGGGGTAGAATCAAATGGAATGGTATGAAGAATTATGGTCGAATACATGGGTGCAGCGGCTGGTTGTCAGTGCATTGGTCATATTGGTTGCTGTTGTCATCTGGCTGATCATCCGGCGTGCGCATCGCGCCTATAAAAAAAGCAAGGGCAACGGAATGGGGTCAGCGTCGTCCGTTGCATCTGTCGTTTTTGATACGATCAAGGTGACTGTGTTTTTATTAGTCGTTTTGGTGATTTTGCAGATCAATGGTGTCAATGTGACATCTCTTGTAGCCGGGTTAGGGATCGCCGGTGGTATTATCGGACTTGCTCTGCAGGACTTTTTCAAAGATATTATCATGGGAATCCATGTTCTGATGGATGACTTTTTTCAAATCGGCGATACGGTGCAGATTAACGATGATGAAGGAATCGTTGTTTCATTCAATTTGCGGACGACCAAGATCCGTTCGCTGGCTGATGGTGATATTATCACAATTTGCAACCGCAACATTGATCGTATCACCAAATCTTCGACGGAGATCTATGTGCGTATACCGCTTCCCTATGAACTGCCCGTGGGGCGTTCGACAGAAGTTATGAACAGGATTTGCGAGAGAGCGGTAGAGAATGAGCATATTGAGGAGTGCCGGTACCTCGGGAATACGGAGTTGGATTCATCGTCAGTGCTGCAGTTGATTCGCGCCGATTTGGATGATGTCGTGAACAAACTCTCCGCCCGTCGCTATGTGCTGACTGCAGCGAGAGAGGTGCTGGAGACGGAGGGAATTAGTGTACCGTACGAGCAGCTGGATGTGCATATGAAAGAAAAATAAGAGATGGAATGTTATCTAAGGAAACAGAGGTGGAAAAACTTTTCCGCTTCTGTTTTTTTATTGTTATATAATCAGAATAGAAGAGTTGAAATTTGGTGTATGGGTTGAATGGAAGGAGGTGTGAATAATGAGTTTATGGGTTGCGTTTCTGGAGTTGCTACGCAAAATAACGGAAACTGAAAAATAGAAAAGGGTTATTGCGATGAGGATATGTTAGCTGAACAGAATAAAGGAGCGATGCGCTATGGA
Source organism: Eubacterium sp. (assembly GCA_017614395.1). Lineage (GTDB taxonomy): Bacteria > Bacillota > Clostridia > Lachnospirales > Lachnospiraceae > Eubacterium_F. The sequence continues at coordinate 19,257 of JAGABX010000140.1, read as the reverse complement.
GAAAAAGATAACGATCAAACTAAACAGGGAAATGAGGTTTAATGATGCAATCTGTGGAGATATAGAGAGGGAGGTGCGTCTATGCTACAGCCGTTTTTTGATTTGATCATATACTTTTTCAGCCGCAGGGAAGCCCTCAGCAACCATTTGATCAGCGGCTGATTTAAGAGCCTGTTTTATATTCGATGCAATCTGATCGTAATGCTGCATGGCTATTTTTTTTCCGATTCCGGCATCACGGGCGGCTCTCTCCAGGCAGGCAGAATTAATCCTGTCTAATGCTATTTCACCGCCAATGAAAAAGGACATGTTCCTGGTACTTTCATCATATATGGTCGTGCTGATCATATCATATGCGGGTGCCAGTTTTATTGTTTTCAATGTCCGGTCGTATAGCAGAGAGTAGTTTTTCAAATGCGCGTCCGTGTTTCCGATAAGTATCGAGAAAACGATCCGGTCCCATAATGCGAGTTGATCCGAGATGGGATCGGCAGCGTTTTGTCGGATGACATCAAACATTTTTTTCATATATCCCGTATCGGATGTCTCGTATTTCTGCGATGACGGGATTCCCAATGATTGAGCCATATCCTCCTGATGAAGCCGGAACGGACGGGGCAGATTGTTGATTGTTTTTGACGAGCCGCTAAAGGTTCGATCGTATCGTTCCGTAATAAAAAGTATCTCGGAATCGGTTCCTTTTCCTGTGTTTAGTATGGAACTTCGCGCGACATCTATTCCGAGTTTTTCCGCTGTCAGCATCACCAACCGTTCGTTAATGACTATGTCATTCAGGCGGACATGGCTTTGCTTGACTATGTGTGTACTTGGGGCATCGCCATGTGGCAGATACCAGTTTTTCTTTTTATCATCATAGTATAAACCGACCTTTCCGGACGCTCCGGCGAGAGACAGGTGAGTTTTGGTCATGATGTCGGCTGCCTTGGTTGCGCCCTCCTCTGCCAGCTTTCGGATTTGGGTTGCAGACAGTTTTTCATAGGAATCCGGGGTGGCGGGCTCGTCTGACGATTGAATTTGGAGTGCACCGATACATTCGTTGCCGAGTTTTGACAGAATAGATAAATAGTTGTTCTCATCCGCATGGAGTTTTCTGGCCACCTCCCGGCGGGTGAATCCCTCCGGCAGGAGTCCTTCGAAAAATGCAGCAGTGGAATCGGGAGGATAGGGTGTTTCAGTCAGAGGGAGTGAAACGGAGATAGGAGTCGCGTCCGGACGGAGCAGATATTCATTTGCATACGCAAAACATGCATCATCGGGGGTGTTTCCACATATTTCTCCAACGATGACGGGGGTTCCGTTTAATTCGATTCGTACAGTCAGTTCAGACATAATAATCAGCCCCTTGTTTCCAGAAAAAGATCCATGCCCAGCATTTGGGCAACGCGCAGTGCTTTTCCCATTTCGATGGTTTCTTTACCGTTTTCGAGATTTGATAAAAAGCTGGCAGACAGTCCGGTGTTATCGGAGAGGTCGCTCTGTGTAAGCCCTAATTCCCGGCGCCTTTTTTTGATTTCCTGACCAAAAGTGATTATATCCGGTATTTTCATAGTAGTCCTCCATTCCGGAGCGTCGCAACGGCGTCTGCCATCATAGAAGCCTCCGTTTGAGTTATATTGAAGAACATAGCCGTACGGCCATGTATATGCGTAATTATTATAATATAGTCGTACGGCTATGTCAATGATTTTTTTCGGACACACATTTTTTTGACATACTTAGGTGGTATTTTGTAAAAAGTCACATGGGAGCCATCTGCATTCAGATCGTTCCCAATCTGTGACAGGACACTGTTTACCTGATTTCGAAAGGAGGTTATCATGATGATTAAAACGATGGATAATGCAAAACATAATAACAGCGAAGGCATGGTAGCCACCCGGGAAACAGGGGAGTTCTGATTTTCTTTCGGGTTGGCGACATTCCTTTGTGACAGTAAAGGATGGATTTGCCAATGAAACCGGTTCAGGGACACATTCCCAAACAAATAATAACAATAATGATATCCTATGATATTCATAGGCTTTTTAACGTACGCTTGGAGGATTGTTATGAATCTATCATATACCGTTACGCCCAATGAATTGATGGACGTGTTTTTAAATGTTGCGCCGGTTCGCCCTGTGTTCATCTGGGGCGCGCCGGGTATCGGAAAATCGGCGCTCGTGGAGAAATTTGCGGACGAGGTCGGACTGCCCTGCGTGTCGTTGCTGGGGAGCCAGCTGGCGCCTGAGGACATCATCGGGATTCCGCAGATCAAGGGAGAGACATCGGAGTTTTTGCCACCGAAAATGATCGCGCGAAAGGAGCCCTATGTGCTTTTTCTCGATGAACTGAATGCCTGCACGCAGGATGTGCAGAAAGCGTTTTACAGTCTGATCCATGAGCGGCGGATCGGGGAGTATCACCTGCCTGAGGGGAGCATCGTGATCGGTGCCGGCAACCGCTCGCAGGACAGCGCGATTGTGAAAACGATGTCGTCGGCGCTGATCAACCGGATGTTCCATGTGCAGCTGCGTACCGATCCGAAGCAATGGCTGGAGTGGGCTTATTCGGCCGAGCTGCATCCGTGGGTGACGGAGTATATCGAGCAGCGTCCGGATCACCTGTTCTCGGAGCCGCCGAAAACCGAGGAGCCGTATTCCACGCCGCGCTCGTGGCACATGCTCTCGGATGCATTGAAGGAGTATCGTGCCGGCGAGGAGGAGGTCGCTGAAGCAACGCTCAGAGTGCTGGCGTACGGCTGTCTGTCGGCAGCGCATGCGGGGATGTTCATCGCCTATACAAAACAGAACAGCGACCGCTTTTTACTGCAGAACATCCTGAAGGGCGGGGCCAAACGGCCGTCAAAGCCGGAGGATAGGGATGTGCTGTACTTTTTATCACAGTCATTCCGCGCTATGTTGCTGCATGATATACCGACGGATAAACGAAATATCAGTGCTGATAAAAAGTATTTCATCCATCGTTCCAAGGCTATGTTGAAGGATTTGGCTGCTATCAGCAATGAGATGGCGCAGATGGTGGTTTCCTCGGATGACGGGGAGGTTCTGCCGGAGTGGTTTATGATTGAGATTGTTCGTGATCTGCCACGGATTGCTGTAAATGGTGAGAGCGCTTAGGAAGGATGAGACCGAGAGCATTGGTATTTACGGTCATGCAAAAATGCAGTGTCATTCGGAGTGAAAATGAACTGTGGAGCAGTTTGTTTGAGTCAAAGGAACTGTTTCAGGGGAGTATGACAGATGGGAAAAAGTCAGAAAAAGGAAAGGATCAGCCGGACGGAGGCAGCGTTGCAATCAGGCATTGAAATGCTGCGAAGAAAGCCTCCGTTTGGCTCGATGTATTATAATTATCGTATTGTATGTTGGGATAAAAACCGTATAGGTAAGAATACACCTGCCGTTGCGACATCATCAGGAGAGATTCGTCTGAATAAGGACTACGATCTTGATCCAAAGCAATGGGTTTATGTGATTGCCCACTGCATGCTTCATATGGTGTTCGGGCATTTTGATGAGGAAAACATGCCGGGTTTTATTGCTGATAAGGATGGAAGTGTAGTCAGAAAACCACATTTTGATGCGAAAACATGGAATCATGCCTGCGATATTTTTATTGCGAGTTTTTTGAACGGTCTCAAGTACGGAGAGCCATTAGCCAACCGTGAGGTAAAGGAGTATGTTCCCAGTGTGACGGACGAGAAAAAGATATATGAGTATCTGATTGAGAATCCTAAGCTGAATGAGATCAGCATGTTCGGAACTGGCGCGGAGGACGGGCTCGATATGATCGGCTTGGACAAACCCTTGAAATATGAAAAAGGACGGGCTAACTCATATCCGAAGTTCTTCGCTGAGGCTCTGGCGGATTCAGTTTCCGATGCAATCGATGATGTGTCGAGCACCTGTAGCAGGCGCAGGCGTAGAGTTTCATCAGAAGTTCAAAAGGCGGCTATGTGGTTTCAGGATCATTATCCTCTGTTAGGCGGTTTGGCGAGCTGTTTTAAAATCATTGAGGACGGAAGCCTTTGCCGGAGTATGGATATCTCGATGGCGGCTATATCGGTTGAAGATATGGAAATATACATCAATCCGGCAAATTCACTGTCATCAGGTGAGTGGCGTTTTATTTTGGCGCATGAGTATCTGCATGCCGGATTGGAACACGATAAACGCAGTGCCGGGCGGGATTCGTATCTCTGGAACATCGCCTGCGACTATGTCGTAAATGGTTGGCTGGTTGAGATGAATATCGGTGACATGCCTGATGAGGGACTATTGTATGATGAGGAACTAAAGGGTTTGTCAGCCGAGTCAGTTTATGATATTTTATTAGAGAATATTAAAAAGTATATGGATGTCAGAACCTTTGCCGGAAAGGGCAGGGGCGACATTGTCACAGGTCGCCGGAACGGAAAGGGCGGGGTGTATGACCCGGAAACAGGTAGCTTTTATAATCCGGCACATGGCGTTTCGTTAGATGATTTTTGCCGGCAGGCGCTGGAGCAGGGCCTGGAGTGGCAGCAGAAAAGCGGACGCGGATTTATACCGGCCGGTCTGATTGAGGAGATTCGCGCGTTGTCCGTGCCGCCGATTCCATGGGATGTGGAGCTGGCGCGGTGGTTTGAGGAGCATTTTGCACCAATTCAGACACACCGTTCCTATACGAGACCGAGCCGTCGTCAGGGAGCTACGCCGGATATACCTCGTCCGCGTGTGGTGCCGATGGAGGTTATGGAAAAGGACAGGACCTTCGGCGTCGTGGTGGATACCTCGGGATCCATGTCGCCGTTTCAGATCGGAACGGCGCTCGGAGCCATCGCCAGCTATTCGCAGGCGCATGAGGTACCGTTTGCTCGGGTGATTTTTTGTGACGCGGCAGCGTATGACGCCGGCTATATTTCGCCTGAAGATATTGCCGGCCGCGTGAGAGTGAAGGGGCGTGGCGGAACCGTGCTGCAGCCCGGTGTGGATAAACTGGAAAAAGCAGCCGATTTTCCGGCTGACGGACCAATCCTGATCATCACGGACGGCGAGATCGAGTCGCACCTGAGTGTTCACCGGGAGCATGCGTATCTGATCCCGTATGGGAGCCGACTGCCGTTCCGGCCCAGGGGAAAGGTGTTCCGATTCAGAAATCTGAAACCTGACAAGGTGGGGAGATAGACATGGAAACAGGAATAAAAAGATTTATCGGTGACCGGCGGTTTTACCGGCACCTGATGACGATTGCGGTGCCGATCATGGTGCAGAACGCGATCACGAATTTCGTGAGTCTGCTCGACAATATCATGGTCGGACAGGTCGGGACAGAGGAGATGTCCGGCGTTGCCATTGTCAATCAGTTGATATTTGTATATTATCTTGCGATATTCGGCGGGCTGTCCGGCGCGGGTATATTTACTGCGCAGTATTACGGGCAGAGGGATGACGAGGGTATCCGTCATACATTCCGCTACAAGCTGTGGATGGGCGTGATTATCGCGGCTATAGCCATTGTTGTGTTTTTGTTTTTCGGGGAGAGCCTGATCAGTTTGTTCCTGAACGGAGATTCATCTGTCGGAAATATTGATGAGGCGTTACGTCATGGGAAAACCTATCTCGGAATAATGCTGTTTGGCTTGCCGGCGATTGCTTTTTCTTTTTCATACACGGGAACCATGCGCGACTGCGGACGAACCCTGATGCCGATGGTGTCGGGTATTATTGCCGTATTGACAAACCTTGTGCTGGATTATCTGTTGATTTTCGGAAAATTCGGTTTCCCGGAACTCGGCGTAGCCGGCGCGGCAACAGCCACGGTAATTGCGCGTTATGTCGAGACTGCTATCGACATTATCTGGTGTCACACGCATACAAAAATCTACACCTACGCCAAGGGTTTATATCGTTCCCTGCGTGTGCCGTGGCGTATGGTAAAGGAGCTTTTTGTCAAGGGTATGCCCATACTCATCAACGAGACTTTGTGGTCGATGGGCATCGCATTGCTGGTGCAATGTTATTCGCTGCGTGGCATGGAGGTGGTGGCAGGATTGAACATCGCCAATACGATCAACAACCTGCTGAACGTAATCTACATCGCTATGGGAGATGCCGTGGCTATCATGGTCGGGCAGTTACTCGGTGCCGGAAAAATGAAGGAGGCCAAATCGACTGACAACAAGATTATAGCGTTTGCGTTCGCGTCGGGGTTTGTCGTTTCGGGAGCATTGGTGATCGCGTCAATCTTTTTCCCGGGATTTTACAATACGACCGAGCAGGTGCGTTCGCTGGCGTCGGGTTTTATTCTGTTGCAGGCGTGTTTCGCACCGCAGATCGCGCTTTTACACACCTCGTATTTTACGATCCGTTCCGGCGGCAAGACCTGGATCACCTTTTTATTTGACAGCGGCGTCCTGTGGACGATCAGTGCTCCTGTGGCGTTTGTCCTTTCGCGATTTACCAGCATGGAGGTTCTGTGGGTATTCGTGATCGTGAACCTTGTTGATGTGCTCAAATGCGTGTTCGGACTGTACCTCGTGACAAAGAATAAATGGATGAATACGATAACGGTGTGAAGAAAGGGGAAAAAAATGTACGACAAAACATCATTACGAGCAGATGATTTTATAAACCATGACGAGATCGTGGATACTCTCAAATATGCTGACGCGCATAGGGATGACCTGCCGTTGATCCGTGAAATCCTGGCTCGGGCCCGCGAGCGAAAGGGACTCGACCACAGGGATGCCTCGGTGCTCCTTGCCTGCGAGGATGAGGAGGTCATAGCCGAGTGCTACCGGCTCGCCGAGGAGATCAAGCAGGATTATTACGGCAACAGGATCGTCCTTTTTGCTCCGTTATATCTGTCAAATTACTGCGTAAACGGTTGCCTGTACTGCCCGTATCACAGCAGGAATAAAAACATCCGACGTGTGAAACTCACGCAGGAGCAGATCCGGGATGAGGTGATCGCTCTCCAGGATATGGGGCACAAACGCCTCGCTATCGAAGCTGGCGAGGATCCCCGCATGAACCCGATAGAGTACATACTCGAGAGCATCGATACGATATACAATATCCACCACAAAAACGGGGCGATTCGCCGCATCAATGTAAATATCGCGGCTACCACCATCGAGGATTATAAAAAGCTAAAGGATGCGGAAATCGGTACCTATATACTTTTTCAGGAAACATATCACAAACAGTCGTACCTGAAACTCCATCCGACCGGACCGAAACACGACTATGATTATCATACGGAGGCGATGGATCGCGCGATGGAGGGCGGAATTGATGATGTCGGTCTCGGCGTGCTCTACGGATTGGAAATGTACAGGTATGAGTTTGCCGGCGTACTGATGCACGCGGAGCATCTCGAGGCGGTGCATGGAGTCGGACCGCACACGATCAGCATGCCTCGCGTCAAACCGGCAGACGATATTGATCCAGATGAGTTTGATGGCGGAATCAGTGATGAGACGTTTGCAAAACTCTGTGCGCTAATCCGGATTGCTGTTCCGTATACGGGGATGATCATTTCGACGAGAGAGAGTCAGAAGGTGCGTGAGATGGTGCTGCCGCTCGGTGTTTCACAGATTAGCGGCGCGTCACGAACAAGTGTAGGCGGGTACGCTGAGGAGGAATTGCCGGAGGAAAACTCTGCACAGTTTGATGTCAGTGACCGTCGCACGCTCGATGAGATTGTCAACTGGCTGATGCGACTCGGTTATATCCCGAGTTTTTGTACAGCCTGCTACAGAGCCGGTCGCACCGGTGACCGTTTCATGGAATTATGCAAGAATATGCAGATTCTAAATTGTTGCCATCCTAATGCGCTGCTCACGCTGAAGGAGTACCTGGAGGACTATGCGAGCGAGGATACGAAGCGTATCGGTACCGAGTTGATAAATCGTGAGCTGGCTGTCATTCCGAATGAGAATGTCAGAAAAAAAGCATCGGATTATTTGAAAACAATAGCAGAGGGCGGACGGGATTTCAGGTTCTGATTTCCCGCCCGTTTTTATAATTTAGAGTTTTCTGATACACTGCACGCAACCTCCGCCACAGTCTCTGCCAAATATCATACAGCTTTATTGCATGGTGTTTTAGTGGAACAGCCTGTACTTGACAAGAGAGTGAAAAACACTTATAATCTACGAGTATATTTGCGTTTAGAATTAGAAGGAGATTGACAGAAATGTATACCGATCCATATTTAGTTCTCGGCGTCAGCCATTCGGCGACAGACCGGGAGATCAAAAAAGCATATCGAACACTGAGTAAAAAGTACCATCCGGACGCATATTCCGATCCCACCCAGAAGGAGCAGGCGGAGGAAAAATTCCGCGAGGTTCAGGAGGCGTACAACCGAATCGTTGATGAGCGAAGCGGTAAAACGACGGGTGGCGGCTATCAGGATTTCTCGTCCGAGAGTGAGGAGGATCGTCACCTGATGGCGGCGATGAATTATATACGCGCCGGTCGTTACAACGAGGCTATCAACGTACTGAACGGAATCCCGAACAGGAGCGCGCGCTGGTATTATTTCAGCTCGGTGGCAAATCTCGGACTGGGGAATACCTCGGTAGCGATGAACTATGCAAAACAGGCTACTACGATGGATCCGACCAATCAGGAATATCAGCAGTATTACCAGAGACTGCAGAGCGGAAACGCTTCGCCGTTCGGATTTGGCGGTTCGCCATTCGGCGGCGGCTACGGTGGCGGCAATGGCGGTTATGGCGGTTACGGAAATTACGGTGGCGGCTATGGGAACAATAACGGTGGTTGCGGTACGGGCAACATTTGTTGTGATCTGTGGTGCGCGGACACCTGTTGTGAATGTATGGGAGGAGACCTGTGCTCATGCATGTAGATGGACAGGACGAACGGAACACCGGAGCGGACTCGGGAATGCAGCCGGATGCCGGTAGCCGGGAGCAGATGTATGGACAAAACTTCGGAACAGATCAGGGAATGCAGACTGAAAACGGTCGTCAGGATCAGATGTTTGGACAGTCGACGGGTGGCAGGGTGGATCCTAACAATATAGCCAAACGCACACGCATGGTTGCCACGCTCGGTGTCATGGCTGCGATCAGCGTGATCCTGTTGGTGTTAGGAACACTGATCTCGATCAACACGGTGTTTTTTACGGCGGCCGCATCGTTTCTGGTGGGGATCGCTGTTGTTAAATACAAATTCGGTGCCGGACTCATGATTTTTCTCGGATGCGCTGTGTTGGATCTGCTGTTGAACCCTGATAAATTTCATGTGTTTTTGTATCTCGCAATGGGCGGGTTCATCCTGTTCGGTGAGGGCACCTACAAGTTGTTGGAAAAGCAATTATCAATCCGAAAAAACGGACCGCTGTTCATCTGGTTATCCGCGCCGGTATTTTTGCGGCCGGTTATGTACCGTTGATCATTTGCCTGCCCAGACTTTTTCTGACGGAAGAGGCAATGCAGAAGTGGTTTTCATATGATTGGATCACATGGGCGCTCATCGGTGCGGGAATCGTTGCATTTTTCCTGTATGATATAGCGTATGTATTTGTAAAACGAACGTATATGAGTTTCTTTCGATGACGGGAGGGACTCATTATAATAATTGAATATTCGATTCGAAACGCAGTGCCATTCTGAGAAAAACGATTGGAAATACATTGTTGTTGGTGGCGATTTGAAACGAAGTGCCACTCTGAGTGAACGAAGCGAGTCGAAAAACGAAATAATAATATCAGGAGAATTACTGATGGATGAAAAAAACAACACTCCCGTCGTGGCGGAGGGACTGCCAAAATTCGTGGTAAGGGGAACGACCGATCTGCCGGGACATTTTTTCCTGACCTCTGTACGCAGCCGTAACCTGATTATGTTGGACGGACGGGGAAACATCGTCTGGTCGAAGCATGAGGATATACCGGCTGATGTCGCACGTGAGGATGCGCCGGCTGATGCTGCACATGATGATTCCCAGGGCGTCGAGGGGGCAAAAAGTGGCTGGTGGGATTTTAAAAAGCACATGGTCGACGGCAAAACATATTACAGTTACCACGACCACACCGGCACCTATGACGATTATGGTGTGAGAGGATTCGGACCGGGTGAACGAGTGATCCTGGACGAGAATTTCGATGAGGTCAAACGGATTACTTTTGAACAGTCGAAAACCGTAGAAAAAGGTCATCCGGTCGAGGGGCATGACTTTTTAATGTTCAGCCTCGACCATTACATCCTGTCCGGTTATATCAAGGATACTGTTTCTAACGTTCCCGGTTATCCGGACGGCTCGAGCGTCGTGTTTTCCTACCTGCAGGAGGTGCAGGACGGGACGGTGGTTTGGGAGTTTCGGAGTACAGACTATCCTGAACTGTACGAGCAGACACATGAGGATGCGGAGGAGAATACAAGAGATTATGCCAACCAAAATACCGACGCGCCGGATTATGTACATTTCAATTCGCTTCAGTTAGATCCCGATGGCAATCTGATTTGCTCGTTCCGGCATATCAGTTCAATACTCTGTTTGGATCGAAGCAGAAATGAGAATCAGATCAAATGGACATTGTCGGGAAAGGGTGACGATTTCGGACTGACAGAAGAGCAGAAATGTTCATGCCAGCATTACGCGATTATGGATGGTGAGTTCATAACGCTGTTTGATAACGGAAACCGGAACAAATTGACGCGAATATGTTCATATCAGTTGGATATACATGAGAAAAAGCTGCTGCAGTTCCGCGAGCGTGTGGTATCGGGTAAATTCTCATCGGCATGTGGCTCCGTGCAACACTTGTATGACGAAGTGTTTGTGATCGGATGGGGACATACCGATCATGACAAGGTGTGCATGAGCGTGTATGATTTCAACGAGGACAGGGAAATGCTTTCCGTGGAGGTGGAGGATCCGATGGATTTCACCTACCGGTGTGTGTACTACGAAAAATAACGAAAATTTCATCAAAAAAGCCTTGCATTTGACATGTTTTTCATATATAATGTGCATATGTAGGGAGTGATGCGCTATGGATAGCAGACATTATGAACGGATTCATCGTTTGGAGAGAAGAAAAAATGCGGCAACCAACAGGTTAAAGGCAGCCGGAAAAAACCACAGATGGTTTTATTATCCGGCATTTGCGCTGGCGGCGTTTTCGGTTGTCTATTTTAGTTTTCATATTTTTATGGCGAAGAGGTGCCGGGTGAGTCGTGAGACGGCTCGTGTGGCGGCTCTTTTATTTTCTGTTATTCTGATTTTTACGAGTGTTACAGGCATTATCTATCCGGCTATACAGGGGCGTGGCGGGATCTCTATGTCAATGGTTGACTCAGATGCAGCGTCGGGTGAGGCGGCGGATTTCTCGGTCTCTCCTGATGAGGATGTGATAGAGGCGGTTTCGCAGGACCACGAGGGTGGTGATGATGCTGACGGAGATCCGGGGTCTGATGGACAGAGTGAGTCCGGTGAGGGCAATGCTGACGGAATCTCAGATGGATTAAGCGATGGCGATATCACAGATGGCGAGCAGGTCGACGGAGTTAATTCAGGAGATTCTGATTCAGAGTCAGGAGAAACAGAGCCCGGAGATATCTTTTTTGTGGATCCGGAGTCCGGTGAGGATACCGGTCGGTTTTATCAGAAAAAGATAATCGACGGAATTGAGGTTTTTGTCACAGCTGATGCCGGTGTTTTTCCGGAAGGCTGTACTTTAGACGTGAGCCGCCTTCAGAAATCGGACCAGAAAAAAGCAATCGAAGCGGTGGACGAGGTCAGAGAATCCGACCGCAAGGTGGAGAACAGGTTTGTGCTGGATATCCGTGTTTTAGATCCTGAGGGGAACGAGGTTCAGCCTGACACGGATAAAGGGCAGGTGAAGGTTGCGTTTGCGACAAGCGGGGTGGAGGATGAATGCCTGACGAAGGATATTTATCATATCAGGGATATTTCTGATACAGGGGACTCTGGAGATGGCTTGCCGGATGGTACCGGAGAGAGTACGGATGCTGAGCCTGATCTGAGAGGTGTCATTGATTACGAGCATGTTACTGATGACGGATTGTTTGCGGAACAATTAGAAACCAAGACAGGTGAGGTAGAGGAAACCGAGGTTGCGTTTGCGAAGACAGATGGGTTCTCGACATATGTGTTGGAGTTGACGTATGGTGTAGCGTCCATTACAATACCTGTAGAAGCCAAAGAATATGATTTGCTGGAATTGATGAAACGATTTGATAGTACAATTTCAGCAGTTTACAATTGTGGAATAGCACAGGCTTACCCGGAATATTTTGAAATCTATAATAGCGGTGGGGCGTGGAAATTGAAGGTAAAACCCGCAATTACAAGTGCGGATAAGAGCCAGACATATAATTTTTATGTTCATGTCAACAGTTCTTCTAATCATGTTGTGGTTACCGTAAAATTCAAAGAATCAGCAGATTATGATGGTGATGTCCTCATCTGGCGATTCGGCGATCCCAGTTATTATGCACCCGGTGTATCACAGAGACCTGAGATTCCGGGTTTGGTAAAGGGCTATTTTGAAAAAGCAGGACGAAAGGTTGTTTATACTGAGGCGGATGCAATAGCAGCCGAAATGGTTGAACATGTCAGTTTGGTATACCTGATCGATCTGGAAAGGAATCATACCGACAAATCGGATTTATTAGCGACTGACGAAAATGCTGCGGTCTTGAGATCTTTTGTCAATCGCGGCGGCCGGGTTGTTCTGCAGGGAGAATTAGGAGGTTTTAACGCTGCAGGTAATGCGAGCATGAAGGATCTGGCACATAAGCTGGGGGCAAATTTCACTATAACTGATGCGGCTATCAGTAGAGGAGGAAAGGCTGTATTAAATAAACAATGTGATCTGACAGCCGGGATTGATGAGCTGGGCGGGTTAAACTTTTTTGCAGTAGGTGATATTGTATGTGAAGATGATACATCCGCCATATGGGTAGCAAAATATGATTTTGATGGAACGACATACCATTTTATCGTTGATCAAAAGGCAGGAAAGGGGCGAATTACTGCACTCTGTGAGTTCAATTTCTTCTGGACTCAGGAAGAAAGAAACCGGGAGGCGGTCTGGAAGTTTTTTGACAATCTGTATCTGGATGCTGTTGAGAATATTAAAAAAGTTACTGCAAACCCTAAAATGGACATGCACAGTGCTACCATTAATCCGTCCGAATCGGATGGATATTATCGGATACTGGACTCGTCATTTCAGCCTGTGACCGGATTGACGGCTCATAATGATGTCAGTGATACATACTTAAAATGGAATGACGGTTCAGCGGAATCGGATGTGAGTACAATTAACGGATGGGTGAAGGGAACCGGCGGGAATATTACATTTGAAGAATTAGATGATAATACTATGTATGTTGTTGAATCAATCAGTGAAGGTTCTTTTATAAAGTACTATGTGGGAACCGATCCTATACCGGCTGCCGGTACTGAAGATTTTGACAGAGTTTTTTCCCGCGGAAAAGCCCTGACATTTGTTGACCCGACAAACCCTCGAAATGAGTCGGGAGCTGAAGTAAAGGTTTTAGTGGAAAGAGAGAGCAGCGGAATCGATCCTGACAAGGATATAATAAGAATAACAAATATTAAGGACAAAAACCTTCAGTATGCTCTGAAATATCAGGCGGGGAGAATGCTGACTGACTATAAACCGGTTACGGATGAATCCGGTAAAACGACAGGAATGGTGGTGTTCGGGCTTGATGAGGATGATGTCACTATTCCGGGAGATTCGCAGTTATATTTAGTAGCAAGAGATCCGGTTCTTCGTGAGAATCCGGTTACACATGAAATGATTTCAAATGATAAATCCGGCGAACTAAGCATCCCATGCTGTGAGCTGATGAATGAGTGGCACTGGACAGGAGAGGAACAGGAGGCAAAGGATTCCGAGGATTATCTGTACAAGTCTAACGGAAAAACCCTAATGTGTGGCAGAGATTATGAAACAATTGATGGGGACAGTACATACAAGGCAACTGATGTTGGGTATTATTCTGTCAAAATCGCTTATAAGGATACTGGTGACTACGCTGATTCCGGAACACTGATCAAAACATGGCAGATCAGGAAGGTCACTCTGCCGAACGTTGAGAAAAATGAATATGTATCAATCTACGGAGCAAAATCACGCACGATTGATCTAAATAACTATATAATGCCGGAGGGACGGCTTGGTGAACCGGTGAAGGGAGGGGATCTCGCCGATTCAATAACACAGGCAGTTGTAAACGGTACATCATTGACATATTCTATCGCGCCGCATGAATTGGGAGTGAATGGTGAGGTCACTATCCCGGTTACAGGGTGTACTCATTACAATGATTACCAGATCAAGGTTGTGTTTACGACGGTTGACGTAGAGGTTCCGGAACCGGCGCCGGCTGGAAACAGTGGTGGCGGTGGCGGCGGTAGTGGTTTCACTCAGATAGTAACCGTTTATGAGACCGCTTCGCCCATGCCGACGATGACACCCGTGCCCGTGCCCACACCGATAACAATAACAATGACAGATGAGAAGAATATCCAGGCAAATGTCTCGCTGAACAGTGCCTCGGTTCGTTTCGCGCGAGTGAGGGGATTGAAGGATTATGCCGCATCTCTACCGGGCAAAAACATTCAGGTAGACATGCAGATAACCGAGAAAAAGTCAGAGGATATCGCCGGTGATGTCAGGAAGAATTTTAACAAGCTGTTAAGAGTTATATACGGCAACGGAGAGATAGTAAACATTGGTAAGAGATATTTTGATATCACTGTTACAAAAAGCATAGACGGCGGAGAACCGGAGGTTGTACCGGATCTCGGCAGAGCTGTTGAGATCGAGCTGGTTGACGATGAATGGATCGATGGTGAACCGGTCACTCTCCGACAGCATGAGGACGAAACTCTGGCCATGTCTATGGTGGATGAGAGACCGGAATCAAATTACGAGGACGGTGAGTTTTATGATGGCGGAGACGGAACGGTTTATATTTACGGGCGCTTTTTCTCGACATATTCCGTCGCTTATCTGAATAGAACTGAGGACGAAAACTATGTGCCGTCACATACGCCCAGACCTCAGCCGGAGCCTGAAGATGAAAATACGGTTACTACAGTGTATGCACATCAGCCGGAGACAGGAGACCATATGCGCCTGCTGTTTGTGTGGATTGTAATGCTCGCGTCAGGCATTGTACTGATGGGTTATGGACTGGGATTCATAAAACGTAAAAAGAAACAGTAATATTTGTGCATTGTATATCTTTTTTAGAAGCCCCGTTTGTTGACAGAACGGGGCTTTTGTTGTATAATGTAAATTTGTTGAGGTGCGTGATTTACGAAGCATGCACGGCTGAATGAAGGAGACTGATCCGAAACGAGAGGAGGCCCATGAATTGGCTTCGGAAAAAGAAGAATTCGTCACCAAGCTATATGTACCGACAGGCGAGCCGATCAAGAAAAACGCGCATGTCACGATCTACCGTGTTCGATGCATGAAGGAGCCCGGCAGGCCTGAGGCGTTGTTAAAACTCTATCATAACAAAAACTGTGCCAAGGTTTACGAGCGCATGAAACAGCTGAATTACACCGAGTGGCCCAGGGTTCACGATGTGAAGTTTTTTGACGGTAACACGCTTGTAGTGGAGGATTACCTGAAGGGCGCCACAATGCAGGAGATCATGGAGGGCAAACGGGCGCAGAAATCCAAATACACTGAGGCCGAGGCGCAAAAGATCATGGACAGGATCGCCGAGGCGGTCAAGGTTCTGAACGAGATACAGCCGCCACTCAGTCACGGTAATTTGAAAAAAAGTAACATCTTCATCACCAGCGGCGGTCATGTCAAATTCCTTGATTTCGAACCTGCGGATCCGAAAAAGCCGCGATTCAATCTGTGGGAATTTCTGGGACGATTATTTCACGAATTGTTGACTGGCAAGGAGCCGAAAGGCAAGGTTTCCTATGAGGGCCGTTATAAAAAGGTCATCGAGAAATGTCTCGAGCCAAATCCCGAAAAGCAATACACCGATATCAAGGAGATGCAGGATGATATCGAGGAGGCCAAGGAGATGGAATACGAGGAGCCGGAGGAGGTTCGCACCGTCGGTATTCCGTATCTGCTGACTCTGCCGTTTCAGGGAACGATACTGGCAATCGGATGGATTTTGTTCTCGTTCTTTTTCCAGAAAAACAACATGACCAATGCTCTGATGTTCGGCGCGATTTTCGTTGTTCATTTACTGCTGTTTATCTGGCGGCGGGCCAAGTTCCTGCATGACGAGAATGTCCGGCTGGATCCGGTAAAAATGATAGTTCCGATAATTGCGTTTAGAGTCATTTTGGCGCTGATTTATTTTGGAGTCGGCCGATTTATTGTGCCGATTACTATGTAAAGTAATCGGCGTTAAACAAGAATTATAATAATAACAGTTTAGTAGCGAATCAATAGATTCGCGGAACTATGGAGGATTTTTAGAATTGAAAGAAAAACTGGAGAAGATCGTTAGCGATGCCCTCGAGCGAATCGAGAGCAGTGACAACCTGGACAAGCTGAACGATATCAAGACGGCTTTCCTGGGCAAGAAAGGCGAATTAACAGCCGTATTAAAGGGCATGAAGGACGTGGCGCCGGAGGACAGGCCGAAGGTCGGTCAGATGGTCAATGACGCGAGACAGAAAATCGAGGAGGTTCTCGATGAGAAAAAGACCTCATTTGAACGCGCACTGCGTGCGGAGAAAATGAAATCCGAGGTCATCGATGTTACACTGCCGGGACGGACGCTCCCGCACGGACATCGTCACCCTAACACCATAGCCCTTGAGGAGGTCGAGAAAATATTCGTCGGCATGGGATATGAGGTCGTCGGCGGACCGGAGATCGAATTTGATTATTATAATTTTGAGGCATTAAACATTCCTGAGGGACATCCGGCGAAGGACGAGCAGGATACTTTTTATATCAATGATGAGATATTGTTGCGTACCCAGACATCATCCGTGCAGGTACACATCATGGAGCAGGGGAAACTTCCGATACGCATGATATCACCGGGACGCGTGTTCCGCAGTGATGATGTGGATGCTACGCACAGCCCGTCATTCCACCAGATCGAGGGCATGGTCGTTGACAAGCATATCACATTTGCCGATTTGAAGGGCACGCTGGAACTATTTGCACGTAAATTATTCGGTGAGGATACTAAGGTCAAATTCCGCCCGCATCATTTTCCGTTTACGGAACCGTCCGCCGAGATGGACGTATCCTGTTTTAAATGCGGCGGCAAGGGTTGCCGTTTCTGTAAAGGCGAGGGCTGGATCGAGATCCTCGGCTGCGGCATGGTTCACCCGCACGTCTTTGAAATGAGCGGCATCGATCCGAACGAATACACAGGCTTCGCATTCGGCGTCGGCCTCGAGCGCATCGCTTTGTTGAAATACGAAATCGACGACATGCGCCTGTTATACGAGAATGACGTTAGATTTCTTGAGCAATTTTAGGAGGAAAACAGAATGAACACACCATTATCATGGATACGCGCATACGTCCCTGATCTCGACGTCACCGAGCAGGAATACATGGACGCCATGACGATGTCCGGAACCAAGGTCGAGGGCTACGAAAAATTCGACGCCGACCTCGCGAACATCATCGTCGGAAAAATACAGAAAATTGACAAACACCCCGACGCCGACAGGCTCGTTGTCTGCCAGGTCGAGATCGACGAACAGGGCACTACGACGCAGATCGTTACCGGCGCGCCGAACGTCGAGGTCGGTCAGAAAATCCCCGTTGTACTGGATGGCGGGAGAGTAGCCGGCGGTCACGACGGCACCAAAACGCCCGGCGGCATCAAGATTAAAAAGGGCAAGCTTCGTGGCGTGGAGAGTAACGGCATGATGTGCTCCATCGAGGAGCTGGGCTCGTCCCGCGAGTTTTATCCGGATGCGCCGGAGGATGGGATCTACATCCTCAGCGACAACGAGACTTATAAAAACGCACCGGTCGGCGCCGACGCCATTGAGGTACTCGGCCTGCACGATGCGAATTTCGAATACGAGGTAACCTCCAACCGCGTCGACTGTTTCGGCGTGATCGGTATCGCCCGTGAGGCGGCTGCTACCTTCGATAAAAAGTTCGTCCCGCCGGAGGTGGCGGACAGTGACAGCGGCAGCGTACAGGGTGAGACAGCGGCGGACCTGATCGACGTGGAGATCCAGGCGCCGGAGCTGTGCTCACGCTACATCGGCCGTGTGGTCAAAAACATTCGTCTGAAACCCTCACCGGAGTGGATGCAGCGGCGTCTGGCGGCAGCAGGGATCCGTCCGATCAACAATATCGTCGATATCACCAACTATGTGATGGAGGAGTTCGGACAGCCGATGCATGCGTTTGATTACGACACGCTGGCTGGTCACAAGATCATCGTGCGTCGCGCTAATGACAGCGAAAAATTCGTTACATTAGATGGACAGGAGAGAGAACTTGACTCAGATATCCTGATGATCTGTGACGCTGAAAAAAGTGTTGCGATCGGCGGAATCATGGGCGGAGAGAACTCCATGATCACTGACGATGTAAAAACCATGCTTTTTGAGGCGGCGTGCTTCAACGGAACAAACATCCGTCGTTCCGGGAAAAAGCTCGGCATGCGCACGGATGCCCAGGCTAAATTTGAAAAAGGACTCGATCCCAACACGGCGCTCGAGGCGATCAACCGCGCCTGCGCTCTGATCGAGGAGTTGGATGCGGGCGATGTCGTGCCGGGTGTCGTGGACCGGTATCCTGAAAAACGGGAGCCCTATGATGTTGCTTATGATGTTGACAAGATTAACGACCTGATTGGTTTTGATTTAGATGAAACACAGATGTGTACCTACTGGGAAAAAGTTGACCTGATCCCCGACAGGGATAAAAAGGTCGTTCATGTACCGACCTGGCGTCAGGATATTTTATGCCTCGCCGACCTCGCTGAGGAGGTTGCGCGTTTTTACGGCTATGACAGAATTCCGACGACACTCCCGAAGGGCGAATCGACGATGGGCGGTGTAACTGAGCTGCACGGGGTGCTGGACATCCTCCGCCATTCCATTGAAAAATACGGATTCTCTGAGGCGATGACTTTTTCTTTCGAGAGTCCCAAGGTGTTCGATCAATTATTACTCCCTGAGGGCGATGCGCGTCGTCAGGCGATTGAGATCGCGAACCCGCTCGGCGTGGATTACTCCATGATGC
>JAGABX010000139.1 GCA_017614395.1 Eubacterium sp. | reverse complement strand
GGATGCAATCCCCCTTGCGTGCCGGTCGACCTCGTCATCGACAACTTTGAAAAGGTATTCAACAAATCTTTCAATCTGTTCATCAGTCTGCCTCGAGAGTATCGGATCACCCTTGATCAGATCCGGGTGGAAATGAATGATATTCCAATACCTGCACCCTCTTGTCAGATAATCATCATGGGATTCACCCGGCTGAGGCATCAGGGCCTCATGAACATAGTTGCCCGGATCCCTTGCGGTATAACTTTTGTTTTCCTGCATTCAGTCCTCCTTCTGCCTGACCCGTCTGGCCGGATACAAACAGAAGGAAGCTGTTACAGCCGAATCACCCTCCGTTCCTGAAAAATGAGCGCAAAAAACTAAGGGTACAAATATCGTTTTCCTGCTTTCGCAGAAATCAATCCGACTATGTATCCAGCCCTTTAACGCGTATTCAGGACTCTTGGTCTTTATTTAGCGGCTATTGCCGCAAGTTACTTGATTGTGGATGCGGAGCATCCCTTCTCTACCCTCCCTTCTCTGGATTTGTAGGAATATTGTTCCCCCTTCATAATTCATGTATTGAGGAAATTCGCTTACGCGGACTCAATGTGATATTTTTTTTATTTCATAAGTCACGTGAGCGTTTTTTTTGAAAAGCGGAGTTTTTTGAATGTTTTTTTCTCTCCTATCATGTATGTAGGTGATGTTTTGCGATAACGGGAAAACAACTTTACCTTTTTTTGTATTCCCATATCTCCTCACTGTTCACGTGATCATCATTCCGAAAAAGCGAACTTTTTTCACTTATACCTAGGACCATTTGAAAACCAATTCGGAAAACCTCAGAAAAAAGAATCATAAATAAACAAAAAATCGACCGTGGATATGTGGATAACCATAAGGCCGGTTTTCCACATACCCACAGTCACTACGACTACGAGGAAAGATCCTTATTCTTTTCGTCCTTCGGATCTTGTTTTGTTTTGGTATCCTCATCGGTACCATAGACTTCATCCCAGTAAACATCCGTGTCATCGGCATGCTCATAACCACTTTCCGTGTAAGCATCTTCGGGCAGCTTACATTCCCAATCTCCCTCAATGCACAGAAGGTACTGAAGTTCACACAAAAAATCGTCTACATATTCCTTATCAAGCGCAAGCACCCCCTGATCCTTGATGTAGTAAAACAACCCATGATCTCCCTCTACCAGTGCCTTTACATGTGACCTGGCAGTCGATTCCGGCTCGTGGCATCCATGGATCAACAATTGCTTCAACCTCTGTGGCCGGATAGCATGCCCGCAAGTCAACCAATACACATCGCAGTAGGTGTAAAGATGCCGCAATCCTTCGAGAACAATCTCGATGCTATCCACATCGCAGGTAAACCGCTGTTCCACCATCTTGTGCTGACGCTCCCTTTGTTTTTCAAGTTTGCTTCTTTTTTTCATGAGATTCTCTCCTCCTTTGTGTATATGAATAATTAGATGAACCTTGAGAAGAGCTGATCTAAAAACACTGAATCACTTCAAAATCACCCTTCTCATCTAACCAGTGGGAATGAAACAGAAAAACCGGAATAGAGATTTAGAAAAAAAGGATAAAAACTGAATCTGACCTACCGCAGCCCCTCTGCGGTGAAGATGATGCCCAAATAGGGGTCCTATGAAATAAAAAAGTCCGTCGCAGAACAACTGCGCCCTCGAAACTGCCCATTTTACGGACCTATGCGGACTCGCAACAATGCTGCGAAATCACGACTTGGATGCCGCCGCCCTTCTGCGATATAAAAACTCTCTGCACGCAACACCGCTGCGCGCAAAAATGACAGTATTTACGCATGTTGCAGCACCTCTGCGGTTTTGCAGCAAATTTGCGGTTGTTTACAGAAATCCATTAACAGGATACGCCTAAAAGGTGCAGTGCACTATCAGGCGCAGACCGTCTGCCTATGGCATTCGGGCAAGGGCTCCGCCCTAAGACCCGGCTGTGAAATTATTGATGTTGGAAATGAAATATAATAGATTTTTCAGAAATGGATTCTGGCGTCACTGACCACCTGCCCTCCTGTGATGCCCTCTATTTCCATTTCAAGAAATAAAATGAGGGTGCCGTTTCGACACCCTTTTTACTGAAAGGTGCCGTTTCGACACCCTTTTATTTTGTTATGAGGTGCCACTTCGACACCCTTATAACAAATCTGCGTCCTATTGATCAACCATCTTTTTATGAAATGTTCTTGTCCTTCTCTTACAGATATAAACACTACCTAAACACAAAAGAACCGCTAATGTAAGATAAACAACTCCTGCAGTTTGATAAGAAGTCAAAAATATGCTCCCTATCCGCAAAAGTCTCGGATCCGTTATCGAAGAACTGTTTAAAACCTGCACCGGTGTAAGGTATCGTATCTGCGCTGCCACTCTGAACTCCGCCGGAATAGACAAAAACATATCCATCATTACCACAATGCATACAACACCTGAAGCAACAGCTCCATTTTTCAAGGTGCATGACAAAAGCATGGAAACAGCCCCTGTCAATAAAGCAGATAATAAATATAAAAGTGTACACACTCCCAATAACTGTAATGCTGTATATGGATATGATGTAAACGGCACTACTATTTGACATGGTGCACCCAATCCGTGAACTCCGTTAAAGATGAGATGCGGTAGTTGAGCTGATAATAGCAGGATTGTGCCAACAATTACAGAAAAAATCTCTCCGCCAAGAAGCTTTGCTATGATCACAGTCCCCTTTCCTTCTTTTGAACACAGAATTAGATCATGCGTACGATAACCATATTCTGATGCAAATATACCCGCCGTACAGATTCCGATCATCATAATAGACATTACCGTAGTAAGCGCAAAACTTGACCGCATCGCCCATGGACCGTGATTTGCATACCAGATAAAAGGCTTTTCAACTTTGTTTTCCTCTTGATACCAAAAATCCTTCTCAGCATCAGACAAGCAAAAATATTCCAGGAAATATTCAATCATATCATTTCTTGTCTGATATACTTTTTCTTCCGTCAACTCACGAAGTGAATAAGCCCCCGTGATCCCATCGACATTCATATATGTACCCAAAAGTCGTATCATATAGCTTGCAATCTGATAGCATGGATTATCCGCGGGTATTTGGTCCAATCTGTCATATTCAATTGCTGTTTCCGTCACCTCTCTGATCAACTGCTCATCAAAAAGTCGTCCATCAAGTACGCTATCTCTCTCCGTAATATATTTATCATTTGGGCTGATCAACAAATACTGTGCCATCGTGATTCCGAATAAGAATCCGGCACCTACGATCAATGCAAGAATCGTCACCTTGTTGACCA
The DNA here is from genome assembly GCA_017614395.1 of Eubacterium sp. Classification (GTDB taxonomy): domain Bacteria; phylum Bacillota; class Clostridia; order Lachnospirales; family Lachnospiraceae; genus Eubacterium_F. The sequence goes on along the minus strand of JAGABX010000139.1, from coordinate 500 downwards.
TCAGTTTTTTCAATTCATATTTCAATATCACGCCAAGGTTGTTCATACCACTTCTTCCTCCCCAAACTCTTTCAGATAAAAATCTTCCAGACTTCCGTCTGCTTCGCTCCATGCTCCGTTCCAGATGATCTGCCCCTCTTTCATCATGATCACATGGTCTGCAATGTGCTCAATATCTGATACGATATGCGTTGACAAAAGCACGATGCTTTTTTTCCCGATCTCATCAATGAGGTTTCTGAACCGCACCCTTTCCTTTGGATCGAGTCCGGCGGTAGGTTCATCAAGTATCAGCACCTCCGGCCTGTTGATCAAAGCCTGCGCAATTCCCAAACGCTGTTTCATACCTCCGGAGTATGTTTTTATTTTCTTTTTCGCCATCTCAGACAAGCCTACAATTCCAAGAAGTTCCTCCGTTCGAACTTTTGCTTCTTTCTTGCTAAGTCCCTTTAATGCAGAAAAATACAGCAGGAAATCTCTTCCTGAGAATTCGGGATAAT
>JAGABX010000138.1 GCA_017614395.1 Eubacterium sp. | reverse complement strand
TGAAACAAGAAATATAGGAATGAAAAAGTCGAAAGGGGAGTATATTACTTTTATCGATAGCGACGACTATGTTTTAAAAGATTATTTGTACACATTAGCAGAGTTAATACATAAGTACAAAGCAGATATGTCAATTGTAGGTGTTAGATCATTTGATGATAATCATTTGCTTAGAGTTCGGAGAAGAACAAGGGAATGTTGTATTTACGGAAAACTTGCAACAGAACGAATGCTTTATCAGAAGTCCATAGATGTTTCAGCTAATGCCATGCTATTGAAAAGAGATAAAGCACTTCGACATTTGTTTCCATCGAATCGTTTTTTTGAAGATGCATTTGTAACATATAAGTATTATTATGAGTCGAGCAGAGTGGCATATTCAACAAAGGTTTGTTATGCATATTACCAGAGACCCGAGAGTATAATGCATTCCAAGAATCAGGAGTTTTACGATGAACTTGACGCCTCTGATTCTATCATGCTTTTTTTTAAGAATAAAGAGATAGAGCTATTTGATGCAGCAGTATCTAAGGCGTTCAGTAATTATTGTCAGGTTTTATTAAGGAATCCAAATATTAAAAAGGATTTCCCTGATGCTTACAAACGGATAGATAGATTTCTTCGCTACAGTAGATGGAGAATCATATTAAATCGAAGAACTCGAATCAAAAATAAGGTTGCGGCAATACTTACTATACCAGGTGTATCGTTTTTTTTGAGTATATCAAAAAAAATATATATAAGGATAAGCGGATAAAGCTCAGAATCGACAAGAAATAAAAGGTAAATAAATCCTCGCGTGGAGGAAGCAAATGTATAAAAAAAAAGCAGAAGGTTGGCTCAAACACCTTGATTTTTTATTGATAGACTTAGTGTGTTTTCAGCTGGCTTATTGGCTCAGTAATTTTATTAGACATGGATTAAGCAACACTTTTTCTGATATAATGTATCGAGGCTATGCATTTGTCGCAGCGGTTTTACTTATCGTGGTTGTTGCATGGACCAATACTTTTTCAGGCGTGTTGCGAAGAGGCAGTTATCGTGAATTGATCAGTGTGTTCAAAACCGATCTGTATGTGATGGGACTGTCAGCGTTATATTTGTTTGCAATTCAGCAGGGCAGTGATTTTTCGCGTATTGTTCTCGCTTTGACAGGAGTGCTATATTTTGTTTTTGCATTTGTATTCCGTTGCTTGTGGAAGATGTTTTTGAGGAGGAGATATTCCAAATCCGGCAAGAGAGACAGATTGATCTTTGTTACAAATATCGATAGGGTAGGGGCATCATTACAATCATTTTTACAATCAGGAATGGTAGAGTCAGAGTTAGCTGGAGTTGTACTCTATGGAAATGTTTGGACAGATATTTCGTGCGTAGGTGAACTGTTTTCCGGAGAGACGGAACAGGAATTGAGGTTTGCTGCCGATGAAGTGATAGCATCCGAAAACGGGCTGATAATAAACAGAACGAATGAAGATAATTTGAATAAATATAACGATATTCCTATAATCAGTGAAAAAGACGAGATTGGTCAGTTTTTACAGAAGACATGGATTGATGAGGTTTTTGTTGATCTTTCCGAGACTGCAGAGGGGTACAGTGATCTGATGAATGATCTTATGGAGATGGGAGTTGTAACACATCTGCGAGTTGGGGAGACAGATGAATATGTCGGCAAGGAAAAACTGGTTCAATTTGTCGGTGGATATCCTGTCGTTACGATCAGTGCGAAAATGCTGAATTGGCGTCAATCGTTCGGAAAGAGGCTTGTAGATATTCTTGTGAGCATTTTTGGGTGTGCGATCACGCTGATAATAACGATAATTATCACGCCGATTATACTGATAAAATCACCGGGACATGTGTATTTTACACAAACACGTATAGGCAGGAACGGAAAGAGATTTCGAATGATTAAATTCCGGACCATGTATCCGGATGCTGAGGTGCGAAAGCAGGAGTTGACTGAGGATAATCTATACCCCGACGGAATGATGTTCAAGCTGGACAACGATCCGCGTATCATTGGCAGCAGGAAAAAGCCGGGACATGGTATAGGATTCTTTTTGAGAAGAACCTCAATTGACGAGTTTCCGCAGTTTTTTAATGTGTTGATAGGAAACATGTCTTTAGTCGGGACTAGGCCTCCGACACAGGATGAATGGGAGAAGTATGAGACACACCATCGTGGCAGAATGACAATAAAACCCGGAATTACCGGGCTTTGGCAGGTGAGCGGAAGAAACGAGATTACGGATTTTGATGAAGTGGTCAGGTTGGATTGCGAATATATTGAGAACTGGTCTATGAAGCTCGATTTTCAGATTCTAATTCGAACGATAGGTGCTTTATCAAAAGGCAAATAGCTATGACGGACAAAATAGACTTTGTCTGTTAACTCTATTGGCGCTGGTCTGAAAGAAGAATGGGGTAGTATGCAGGATAAGGGGTTGAGCGCTGTATAAATATTTGATATGAATGAGTTGGAACTGGAGGATTTGTTTTGGCAAAAACTATTGATGCTTTAATTGTTTTTGAGCATTCTGTTAGGGAATTAGAGAGCGTGCTTTGGCTGAAAATAGAATTGGAAAGACGGGGCTTAACATCAGAAGTGGTTCAATATGCCTGGAATGAGGGACCGTCGCGTTTACGGTATAGACCAAAAGTGCTGATTGTTCCCTGGTGTTACGATGATGTGGATTATGACTATTTTTCAACCTATAAAGGTGGGTTTAATGATGAAAGTTTTGTATTAATCAATTTACACAGCGAGCAACTGACAAATGAGAATGGTATTAAATTTATGACATCATCCGGAAAATCAAAGGATGTGTATCATTTTGTTTGGGGTGAATATTATAAGGAAATACTGGAACGCAATAAAGTTGATCCAAAACTGATTTATAAAACAGGCTCCTGCAGATTGGATTTGTTTAAAAAAGAGTATTCCTCTTTATCAAAATCAAAAAAGGAATTGGCAGATTTGTTCAAACTTGATTATGAAAAGAGATGGATTATTCTTGTCGGTAATTTTGGAATAAACCCTTTGGAACAGATCAATAATTCTCTCGAAGATCGTGGAGTTGAGATTGATAATGAGTGTAAGAGTATTGTTAAAAATTCATATTTGAAGATTATTGATTGGTATAAGAAAGCGTGCGAGAATGATTCTGTTGAGAGAGAGTGTGAATTAATCTACAGACCTCATCCGAGCGAGTCTTTGACCTCAAATATCCGTGAATTGAGTGATGAGTATTCATGCTTTCATATTATTCCGGATTATTCAATTCGAGATTGGTTTGTTAATGCCGATGTCGTTTATTCTTGGACTAGTACATCTTCGGTGGAGGCTGCTGTAGCCGGCGTTCCGGTTTATTCACTCAGACCATATGAGATGCCGGACAGAATGAAGGTTACTTTGTTGGAAAGTGTTAAAGCGATAAAAAATGAGCAGGATTTTGTTGATTCGATTGTCAGAAAAGAATACAGCGATGTGAATACTTCTCTTTTAAAGGAGATTCCATATTATTACTATAACAACAATAAGCCGGTTGTTGAAACAATTTGTGATTTGATTGAAACGGAATTGCGTTCTGAGACAGGGATAGTCAAGAGCAGATGGTCTATGTGGTTTGGCTTGCATAAAGGGATAAAATATTGTATTAAGAAAGTGATGCTCTTTTTTCATATCAGCCCTAGAAATCCAAAACGTAAAGTGTATTTTCGTGATTATATCCCCAAAAAGAGAATGTTGGAAGATTTAAGAATAATCGAAAGGGTTGTTTGTCGTGGAAACGGAAAAGTTTATTAAAAACTCGATAAAATTCTGTGTCCCGTCAGTCGTATCTGCAATAGTAGCCATTGCAGTGATTCCGTTGGTTTCAAATGTTTATCCTACGGATGAGTACGGCAAGATTAATTTGTTCTATTCTGTTGGTAACATGTTATTATATGTATGTCTGTTGGGATTGGACAGTGCATATATCAGGTTTTATTTTGAACGACCTGATGATGTAAAAAAAGAACAATTATTTTCACTTGCTATGTGGACCGGTGTTGGAACCATTACAGTATTAACGGTTCTTGTGATTGCTTTTGTTCCGGACCTTGTATCTGAGTACATGTTTGGTGAGTTAAACTATATTTGTATAATTGGGATGCTTTTGTACGTTGTCGGATTGGTTGTGCTTCGTTTGATTTCCATTGAGGCTAGAATGGACGCAAGGAGTCTGAGGTACAATATAATTCAAATTCTTTTGATTCTCACGGGAAGGGTTTCATTCATCGTTGTTGCAATATATTCGACATTTTATCAGTATTCGATTTTAGCTATATCATGTACTACATTTGTTCTTGGTGTTGCTTTTTGTATTGGATTTAATAAAATTAAGGCGCTGACGTTTCCGAAACTGAAGAAAAAGAGTTTACGTATGGTATTTCTCTTTGCTTTACCGTTAATGCCGGCAACAATAATGATTTGGCTTAATAATTCGCTCGGCAAAATGATTCTGTCGGGATATGGGAATTACGATGATGTAGGTATTCTTTCAATTGCTACCAGTGTCTCAAATGTGTTTTCGGTTATTCCTGCAGCGTTTACGGTTTACTGGTCTCCTTTTATGTATAAGAATCATAAAAAAGAACATGTATTTATAAAGAATGCGCATGATTATGTGTGTTTGCTGATAGCGGTTCTCGTTGCTTGCTTTTGTTTGTTTCAAGACATAATCTATATTTTTGTTGGAGTAGACTATAAATCCTCTCAGAGTTACATTATGCTTGTAATGCTTCTTCCGATACAATCATTATTCTGCGAAACGACCGGATATGGGATTTCATTATCAAAGAAAACTCAGTATTCTTTGTTGGTTTCAGTAACGGCAGTAGCGACTAATTTTGTCTTGGGGGTTCTGCTTTATCGAATTATTGGTGTTTACGGGGTGACGATTGGTATTGCAGCATCTGCGGTAATAATGATGATTTTGACATCTGTTATCGGACAACATTTTTACTGTTCGATCAATGATAAAAGAAAGTCGGTAGTTACCATGGCTATTGTTGTTGCAGTTTCGGTTGCCAACACGTTTGTATACAATGATCTTTCCATAAGAATTATTATAGGGTTAATGGTTTTGGGTATTTCTGGTGTTATATTTCACGTTCAGGTGAAAAGATGTATTTCGTCATTTGTAAAGGTGATTAAGAGAATATGATGAAAAACTGACAGTCAGGGATGATGATTTCGCCCGTTTATGGAGGATATACAGCTAACACTGAATTTGAATTCTTGTCAGGCATGTCTCTTTGTTAAAAGAATAGGAGTTCTTATGAAAGACGATATACAAATGTCGGTCTCGCCGATCACGCATGACAAAAATGGGAAACCACAGGTGTTCGTGCAGTTCACGGATGGTGATCGGAGAGCGGAGGGGCGTATCCCCGGTGCGAAAATTCTGAATCAGACAGGTTTTTCCTCAGACGAGGTCGCCGCGCTGGAGGAGTATATGAAACGTGAAAAAGCAACCATTCTGACCATGGCTAAGAAAATAGATGTTTTTGCGGCGTTTCTTGGAAAATGAGTTTTGCTTCCAGGCGGTCATATTGACGGTAATTATGTATGAAACATGCCAGAGTCTCGAAAAATAGCGAAAAATCGTCACTTCTAACTGCGTTTTGTGCAAATCTACAAAAATTTTCTTGAAAATCAATAAAAAATCTTGCATTCTTCCTAAAAAAGTTGTATAATATAACGGAATGAATAGGCGATTTATGTCCATTTTTAGGCGCGAAGCCCGAAAAATCGGGGTTTCGTGGCTGATTTTAGTGTGTTAGGAGACATGTAATGGAGGGGCTTTGGTATATACTCTACCCGATTGTATTTATCTACGGAATCGTGATCGGGAGTTTTCTGAATGTGTGTATTTACCGAATCCCCCAAAATGAGAGCATAGTGACTGTGAACTCTCACTGCATGAGTTGTAATCACAGATTGAAATGGTATGATTTGTTCCCGTTGTTTAGCTGGATCTTTTTAAAAGGTAAATGCCGTTATTGCGGAGCACGCATTTCGGCACAGTATCCGCTCGTTGAGGGAATAAACGGATTGCTCTATGTCGTGGTATTTATAATTAACGGCTGGAGTGTCGAGAGTGCGTTGTGGTGCATAGTTACGTCGTGTCTGATAGTGCTGACTGTGATTGATTTCAGAACTATGATGATCCCGATTGGATCATACCTGATCATTTTGCTGATCGGGATAGCACATCTGTTTCTTGATTTGGACAATTGGCTTGATTATGTTCTGGGAGCCGTGTGTGCTGGAGCGTTCCTGCTGATCATAGCGTTACTGTTCAGGCTGATCACCGGCAAGGGCGGTTTGGGGCTTGGTGATATCGAGCTGATGGCATGCGCCGGCATGTGTCTCGGATTGAAAAGGGTGTTTTTTGCGATCATCATCGGTTGCATAGCCGGAGCGATCATAGAGGGAATACGGATCGCGGTTACCAAGGAAAGGGGCAGGTTCGCGTTTGGACCGTATCTGTCTGTCGCAATTTTCATATGTCTCCTGTGGGGGCAGGCAATGTTTGACTGGTACTGGTCGCTGACCGGGATGTGATAATATGTATCATTCGTATCAGGGTGGTACTTATTATATAGAAGATTTACTATATTAAATGCTTCTTGGAGGAGTGTCATGGCAAAAAAAGTGTTAGTGATCCGAGTCGGATCAAGGACCACGCACATCGTTCACATGGACAATGTGGCCGATGAACCATCCATTTACGGATGTATGCGTGTGACAACGCCGGAAGGCTGCGTGTCGGATGGTCAGATCATGGATGTTACAGACCTGGCGCGTATGATCGGCAAAACAATGAAGGAAAAACACATTAATTGCAAGGACGCGATTTTCGTTATCCCTTCGTCCAAGATCGCCAGTCGTGAGGCGACCTTGCCTGCTGTTAACAAACAGCGTATGGGAGCTTTAGTTCAGGCACGTGTGCCGGATCTGTTTCCTGTAGATACGGAACAGTATGTTTTCTCTCATGTCCTGCAGGGCAAACCTTATGTCGGCGGTGAAGGTACCAAACTCGCAACCGAGAAGGGATTTGACAACCTGATCGAGGCTGAGGAAAACAAGGACGCCGGAGAGCCGGACAAGAAAAAGAAAAAGAAAAAGAAGGGCGAAGCATCTACGGATGAGGCTGATGATTCCGAACTGGTACAGGATGTGCTGGTATTTGCGGCACCCACCGAGCTGGTTGATTCGTATTATGCTCTGGCTGATGCGATCGGAGTCAAGATCGTGGCTCTCGAGGCAGATGGTAACTCCGTTTTCCAGATCATGAAACGCCAGGTCGGAACCGGAACATCACTGTCAATCCAGATCAACCGTGATTCGACGCTCGTGAACGTGGTCAACCAGGACAAGTTGCTCCTGCAGCGTGTGGTTCCGTATGGTGTCAATGTTTTTACCGACGCCATTCAGGAGGAGCCTGCATTCCGATGTGAAACATTTGATAAAGCATATAAACTGATATCGTCCCAGCGTGTTTTGATGCCGCATCTGGGTGTTGAGAACGCCGGGGATGATTTCTCGGTACAGAAACGTATCGAGGTAACCAATAATGGTGATTACCTGATCGGTAACATTGTCAGGGTTGTTGAGTATTACAATGCGCAACACCGTGGTGACCCGATCCAGTCGGTATCACTTATCGGCTGGGGTTGCTCGATTGTCGGCATTCACGACCTGCTGTCAAACGAGTTGGGACTCCAGACCAGCACTCCTACAGAGATTGCAGGAGTTCGTTTTAACAGAAAGGTTGAGATCAGCATCTCCATGCTGCAGTACCTGAACTGTATGGGAGCTGTGTTCGCGCCGGTTAATTTCGTTTCCCGCGATGTAACCGCAAAGGATGCAAAGAAAAAAGGCTCACTGCTCGGAGCAATCCTTATTTTTGCATTGCTTGTGGTTGCTGCCGGAGGATTGGCCGGGTGGTCATATTTCAGCCTGTTTAATGCGCAGGACGAAAATGAGATGTGGCAAAGCAAGGTAAATTCGCTGTCAACGGTAGAGGCACAGTACAATGAGTTGGTTGAGATCGAGAATGATTATGGATTGTACAAAAATGTTACGGTTCTTACCGACCTGAATAACAACCACCTGCATGCGCTTCTCGATGACATAGAGGCTATATGCCCCAAGAGCTTCCGCATCACGACATTGTCATCTGATGGGAAGAAGATAGTTCTGAACTGTGTTTCGTCAGAAAAACTCCTGTCGATTCCTTCTCTGATAATCCAGTTAAACAAGATTCCTATGATCAGGAATGTCTGGGTTGAACAGATTTCAGAGGAAATGGGTGGAGCAGACAATAAACTCAGTTACGCATATGCGATGTCGTTCGAGTTTATCGCTGATGAACTGAAGATAAAAGACATGATTGCCTCCGGATTTGATATGTCGCTGCTGACCGGTGGTTCAACAGAGGAAGAGTCAGTTGAAGGAGAGGCAACCGAGGGCGAATCGACAGAGGGTGAATCTGCCGAGGGAGCCGAGGAGAGCACGGAAGGGGGTGATCAGTAATGACCGATACAGCGAAAAAAGTATTACTGATCATTGCCGGTTTGTTGGTATGCGCGTTAACATATTTCTTCGTGTTCCAGCCCAATTCAGATGAAACTGAAAGGCTGGAGAATGAAACGATGCAGCTGCAGAGCGAGGTGAACCGTCTCACATCGTTGCAGGTACAGATCGCCGAGCTTGAGCCACAGGCACAGATGCATGAAAACGAGATGAATTTATATTTTGCCGAGTATCCGTCACAGATGACAGAGCAGAAGGCAATATATAATGTGTGGAGAATGATGTGCGACACCGGAATGCGTGTTACTACCATCGCTCCCAGCAAGGACATGACATTCATGGAGAACGGACAGATAGTTTCCATGGAAACGGCGGTTGTTTCCGAGAATGCCGAGGCATCCAGCGAAGCAACTGAAGTGGCTCAGTCATCACCGGAGACCAAGGTTCCTGTCAAGGAGATAATCGGAAAGTACGCAACTTATCAGTTGGCGTTTACCGGTAAAAAGAGCGAGATATATGACGCGCTTGACTGGATTTCCAACAACAGTGAGCATATGGCTGTAGGTCCGATTGCTTTGTCATATGATGCGAGCACGGGTAAACTGAGTGGAACGATTTCTGTCAACTACTACTCAATGAATGGTAACGGAATCGCATATGTTGATCCGGATACATCTGAGATTGTTATCGGTCCGGATGACATCTTCGGAACCGGTGAGAAGAAAGCCAAGGATAGCAAGAGAACCTATGTAGATCCTAATTCTCCGGTTACGAAGAAGAATCAGAATGATGCAGAGAATACGGAATCAGCAAACTAAACATCTTGAAACAAAATGACGATATACTACGCAGAGCGCTCCGGCATGGTATCAGTCGGAGCGGTCTGTAGAAGGGAAGTGGGACAGTATGGAGAAAAAGCATAGTAGCAGAGAGGGTTTCTCGCTGATTGAGGTCATCATTGCGGTGGCCATATTAGCTATATTATCTGTACCGATCCTGCTTTATTTTACTAATTCGGCGGTATATACCTTTAACGGAAAACATGAACAGGCTGCCGATATCGCTGCGCAGACCATCATTGAGGAAATTGATTCAATCAAAAGTTTTGACAACATTGAGAATGACCTGGTAAATATAGGTCGTAATTGGGCGGTGGATTCTAAAGCGACCAATCCTCTTGCGGATGATGATGCCGGGAAAACAGTGCTGACTCGTCCAATTTCGGTTAATGGTTTCGATTATATCGCTAAAGTAACATTTGATTATGGGGCATTCGGCTCGGTCGTTCTCAGTCCTGCAACACCTGACGATGACGATGACGACGAAGACTCTGACGCAACAGAGACGAGTGTATTGTTCAATGCTTATAATACTCCTCATTTCCAGGACATTTATTCAGATGAGAGCTTCGTGATATCCGAGGACAGTGATGTGTTTGACATCGGTGTCGGAAATATTTATTATGAATTAAATGGTGTTTCACCGTCAACTGCCGGCGCTGAGGGATCTGTCCATGGCGCTACCGGAGAGAAAGTATCGCTTGCCAGCATTAAAGAAAAAGTAAAACGAACTTTGCGTATATCCATATCGAACTATTCGAGTGATACATATAATATCAAGGGTGTATGCGATTTAAGTGTGAGCGCCGGTGCTTTTGAAGGAGGTATTCCGGCTGCTGATATTTCGACGAGTGTTGTTTTGAACAGCAAAAGAGTACCTAAAGGAAAAATAAAGAATATTTATTTCATGTTTCTTCCCAAATTCGGCACTGAGGAGGAAACCGGAGGTATTGTTTCCCAGAATGTAATAATAGAAGCTAATGATTTGATTGATTCATCGGATCCAGTGAATCCTGTAAATCACGCAAATGATATGAAATACTATTTTGTCGTTCAAAGTGTATATAACGAAGCAGGTGAACAGGATACTTCGAAAAAGTTTAAATTGACGGTAAGTGGTGCGAATTATGTAGATAGTAAGTTTTATAAAAACGATTTGGTTGAAAGTGGTCCTCCCTTTGAAGAAAGTCTTTTGGAAACATCTCAGGAAAAGAGAATCGCTGCCGTAAAAGTAGAGATATTCAAGAAGAACGATGAAGGTGCAATATCCGGAGAACCATTGGTGACGAATACAACGACTAAATCGGTGTGATAGATGCAGGATAGTAATGAAATTGACCGATATTGCAGTATAGAGATTCATCAGATATTAATGATGAAAAATGATTTTGAAATGGATTTTGGCATATGCAGGAAAGGAAGTTGGCTATGATGAAATTCCTCAAAAAAATGAATAAAAAAAGGGAAGGCGCTACGCTTATTACCGTGGTAATTGCCACAGCGTTTCTGATAGCGATCGGTGTGATTATTCTCGCAGCTTCCTCAAAGTATTTGGTTTCTGTTTACAGAGACCGAAACGCCAATGATAACCTGTATGATGCCGAGGGAGTTTTGGCTGAGATCCGCTCCGGAGTTTTGGAGTATGCCGGTGACGCCGGTGCGGAGGCGTACAAGCAGGTACTTGAGAATTACGGGACAGTAGTAAAGGATTCGAGTGGTACCCCGTTATCTCTGAAGGAGCGTTTTGCCAGATTATATATTTGCGGAATCATTGCCAGATTAAAGGGTGAGTCAAAACACGAGTGGTCTGATGAGGATGTCGTCAACCTCTCATTGGTGAAGGATGATTATGCAAAATATCGTCCTTTGGACATTAACAGGTTGAAATGTCTGACGAAGACACCCCAATATGTTTCCACAAAGGCTCAGATGGAGATGGCTTTGGCAGGTGCAAGTTCAGGTTCAGCTGCGACAGCAACACCCGAGGTTTCTGCGACTCCGGAAACGACAGTAGTACCGGAAACGACTGTTGAGCCGGAAACTACAACAGCACCTGAAAATCCGGAAGATGATACGACAGCTGATTTGGTTACTAATCCTTATTCTCAGGGCACTTACGGTGTTGAGATGGATACCGGGACAGAAGGCGAAACCGGGACAGAAGGCGAAACCGGGACAGAAGGCGAAACCGGGACAGAAGGCGAAACCGGGACAGAAGGCGGAACAGGGACAGAAGGCGGAACCGGGGCAGAAGGTGGAACCGGGACAGAAGGTGGAAGCGGAACAGAAGGCGGAAGCGGAACAGAACCTGCATCGGTCGATAAGCCGCTTGATCTTCGTTATGTAATATATGATTCACCGACGAAGGGACTTTTTCTGACAATAAAGAATCTTGTTATTGACTATACCGGTGAGGGCGGATACCGTTCTACCGTACAGACAGATATTCAGTTATTGGTTCCTGATTATAAATTTGACGGAGATGACACATTAGATGCTGCTGCAAGTTTTCTCATGATTTCCGATGGTAGCCTGAATGTTAAATCAAATTCTGCCTTTATCGGAAACATCTACTCAGGCGGAAATGTAGGAACCATAAAGGATGGTAAGGTTTTAGATGGATCTGATTCCTCATCCATTCTCATAGATCCAAGTGTTCAGACGCATTTTAACTGCGAGTTGCTGATCAGTCGCGGAACACTCGAGGCACAGCGGGGTGCTGGTGTTACAATAATGGGTGCTAAGGAGTTAACGACTGATGCAGAATCCGGAACTCCGGTGTTGACTGACACTAAAAATGGTGATATCTATGTGAAGAATATCCGGTTAACGCCCAGTGCGGCTTCCTATGATGGCAAGAATGTTGTTGCACCTATCGACGGAGCCGGAACAGTATTCAAATTGAGCGCAAACGCTTATGTTGAGAATGATTTGGATATTCGTGATTCGGGAACTACCGTGACTCTCGGCGGCCGATATTACGGATACAGTTACAATGAAGAAAATCAAATCAATGAGATTTCAGAAGGTGTTCCGAATTATACCAAGGAGAAATCACAATCTGATTACAGCAGTGCGATTCTCGTGAACGGATTGGGGACGCGTCTGATGACTGATCCTTCCGGTTTGGATATGTTGCTTCTCGCAGGACGAACCTATGTAAAGCGTGGAAGTGACATTAAGGATTATAATGACATCATGATGGGTGAGTCAATCGCAGTCAAGAGCAACCAGATTGCGTATTTAGTTCCGGATAAATATGTCAAGAAGAGACATAACCCGATAACTTCAACTGAGGCGGGTTCAAACTACTATACTCCTGAGAGATTGGTTGAGCTTGATGATTTAAAAAATGATCCTAAGCTTAAGGATTATTTGGATACTGGCCATCCGGTAACAGGAAACTATAAACAGTCTGATACACCGGGTGGAGAGAGTTATGTTTTCCTGTATTTGAATTTCAAAAATCAGGCATCTGCGAATGAGTATTTCGCAAAGTTTTATAATAAGGAATACTATACATCATCAGTTTCAAATCTGAATGAGGATGATGACAATGATGACGGTGAGGAGAAAACTGGTGATCTTTCTCCGGAGGATCTTTCGAATAGGGCAAAGGCATATATTGTTTCAACGGATGGCGGAATAACATTTGACCCAACATATTATATGATCGCGGGTAATATTGTTCAGAATATGGCAGCAGGCGGTGGTCCCGGTTTTCAGTCGGCAACCTATTTCGAACCATATTCAGATGAGTCGGGCAATACCCAGTATAAACCAATCGACAATTTGCTTCTGGACGGCAAAGCGATGGGAGTTCGTTATGTTAATCTGCAGAAAACATTGACGACAGCCGGAAATGCCACCAGCATGCGATTAGTTAAGAGTGGCAAAACATTTAAGAATGAGAGTACGGGTTTAATCACTCCTGCATCTCAGGAAACGGTATTGCAGCTTGTATCGGGACAGAATGCAAGTACCGGTGAAACGGGAATGATTCGAACTGATCTGATTTCGGACTGTGCGGATAATTATGTTGCTCCGACAAGTGTTTCTGATTATCCGTCCGGAGCCAAGGTTACTGTCATAAAGGAAGCTCCGGCTGAGGGATACCCAATTACAGTAGCGGATCTGAATGTTCCTTCAGGTAGCTTGTATGGAAGATGTCTGTTCATCGGGCAGGGGGATGTTGCTGTTACGGCGGATTGTGAGGGATTGATCATTGTGGACGGAAATGTCCGGGTTTCCTGCAATCATTTTAAGGGCTTGATAGTTGCAACGGGTGATATTGAGATAAATGCCGGAACGGAGATTGAGATGGAATCGGATCCTGTTATGGTTGAGAATCTATTTAAATATGCCAAGGGTGATTCCGTATTATCCAAACTGTTCGGACTATCTGATCCAATTTCAGATAACACGACAATTTCCGATGAGTGCTGCCGTTACCTGAATTGGGAGAAGAATTATTATTGATGATCAGTAATGATATGAGGCTCTTTGCCTGAATTTATGAGAATAAGCCCGGAAATCGGCTGGTGAAAATCAGCAAACTCGAATAATAAGTGAGAGGAAGTGGTGTCATGAGAGAGAATAACCACATTCAGAGAGACGGTTTTTCCCTGGTGGAGTTAATCATTACCATTGCGGTTATGGCCATTTTAATCGGGATACTGTCGTTGAGTGTCAGTTTGATGAATAGTGCTGATACGAGAGGATTGGCTAACGGCATTAATGACTCTCTGACTGATTTGAAATCACTTACTGAATCACATGAGGGACCGTATTATCTGCATATTTATAAAAAAGACAGTGGATTTTATGCGAATTTCGGAGATACAGTTGATTTTACCGTTCCCGACGATCCGGGAGATGATGAACGTCTCGGTAAGGCAACGATGAAGGTAGAATTGGAGGATTCCGTTACTACTACAACTCCGAAGGTTGACGGAGATGGGAACCCGGTTCTCGGATCGGATGGGACTCAGGAAGTTGAATCAACTACGACGACTACGAAAAGAGAGCTGGAGGAAGATCAGGTTACTACAATTAAGATCAAGAAAAAGGATGGATCCTATGAAATCGCACCTTCTGCTTTTTCTGTTACCAGAGAAGGAAACGCCGATTACAAGGTTATTTTGGCAAAGGATACCGGGATTCATTATGTTGAATGACATATTAGTTCAGGAGCGTATATGTTCCGGTGTGGACTACATAAATTTCGGTATATTTAGGAAATAACAGTTATTCTTCAAAGGGGAAAGGAGCCGCGTCAGATGGGTAAACCGAATAAGGTGAGAGAGGGCTTTTCTTTGATCGAGATGATCATTGCCATGGCGATCGTCGGTTTTGTTATGTCGGGCGTCATTCTTTTGATGTCTTACTCTACAAACACCATGAGACGAACAAGCAACATGGTCAACCTTCAGAATCAGGTCAAGGATGCTCTGCTGCACATCACGACCTATTTGCAGGAGGGGAATGATTTTTGGTGGGATGATACGAATAAAGAATTGTATATAGCCGGCGGAGAAAAGGACAATCTTGGAAATGTAAGCAAAGACAGAGTTGTTATCAGCAGATATGTTTTCAAACCCGAGCCGGCAGATCCTGAAGCTACAACGACACCGGAGGGTGAAACGCCTGAACCGACACGCGGAGCTATCTATTTCAACAAATTAACGGTTCCGAGTGATGTTGTTGAGGACGATCACCTGTTATCAGAAGGAAAAGTCAATTTCAGTGAACCTGCTGTTTTCAGTAAAATTAAGAGTTTGTTTACCTCAGCAGTCGGCACCGGAGAATCTGAATCGTCACTTTTTGTAAAGAATGTTATCGGATTTAATTGTGAGGTAGTAACAAACCAGCTTCCTCCGACAACGGATCCTGTCGGAAATACTGTTCAGGGCGATGTTATTGGGAGTAAATGTATCAAAGTTGAATTAGGCATGAAGAATAAGTCGGGAGATGCGGAGTTCTCCAGCACAAAGGAAGTTTATTTACGTAATTCATAAGGAAAGAACCGGTATTTTGGAAAGAGTATAAAAGTATCTGTAAGGAAAGGAAAGCAGTTGTGGTTGTTTACGAACCATACAAGGAGGGATAGGTATGAGAAGGAAGCATGGAAAGCGCCTACTGGCAGGTTTTTTAGCGATTACGCTGTTTCTGACATCGGGATTTCTGATCCTGTTCAGGGATAGTGTATTTGGCGCGAAAAACAAGGACTATACTGATCAGGCAAATCCGTATGTCGATTTTGACAATGCTCAGTCATTGAATGTTGTTGTCCGCGGAAAGGGTTCGGCTACACCTGCGCCCGGCAGCATTATTTTGACTGATGAGGGTTCTAACCAGAAGGACAAGACTCCGAAGAAAAAGATGTACAAGGGTTGGACCTTTACATATGAGAAAACTGTCGGAGAGGGCGAGAATGCCAAGACTATAACCAAGAAGATTACTATTCCGAGCACTACAGGAGCGAAGGGGACTGTTGATAATCCTTTCGTGGTTCTTGAGGTTGTTCCGGACGAGGCGATGCAGGAGTTATCATATTTCGCCGGAACTGATTCAGAGATGGATAACGGTCTCGCGTTTGACGAGGGATATTTGAGTGCTACTCTGATGGACGAGCTTCGTAAGGCAAATGATGATGAAGGTTTTCGTTTGACAAACGTGAAGTTCACGATGGAAAATATGGATAAACCCGGTGTTCAGGAGGCATATAATCAATATATTAACAACAATATAGCGACAAAAGTCGGAGATATTTACGGTCGTTTTCTGCAGACTGATTTCAAAGTGTTTTCGTATCAGACACCGGTTCCGAGCGGTACGACATCTGCTACAGATCCCACACCAATTCCTACAATGCAGCCGATAGATGTTTATAATGATAAGTCCGCTTCCGAAAAGGTGGGTACATATAATTTCAATGAACTTTACAATATCAGTATTACCACGGATGATTTATTGCAGGTTTTGCCGACGAAGATGGTTACATCCTGGAGCTGTGAGAAATCTAACCCATGGAAGACCAAATTCGAAAATTATACGAATTTCGAAAAATATATGGATGATGAAAAAGCAAAGAATCCGAATGTGTTTTTTGAATATGCGTATACGGATGGCAGTGATGGCAGAAGGAATGATAAGGAGTATTACGAGCGTGAGTACACTGATGATCTGATTGCCTTTGTTGCTGCCGATCCGTCTGTTAATAAACCGGTATCTCAAATAACAAGTACTGATATAGAAAACTATATCCGCGATGTATTGTGTGGTGTGTCATTGAATTATAACTCTCTGAAGAATAATAAGGAGGGAGATAATTCTACAACAAATAAAACAACGGAAATTGTCAAGTATAATCTGAAGGATTTTTCACAGGCAGATTGGTTGAAGCCCGGAATTGGACAGGATATTACATATCAGGATTATATTGACAGTGGTATTTTTGATTTTTATGATGTATCACAGAGTATTATTCGTCGTGGAAGTAATTATCACACCAGACATCTGGAATTGTATAAACGTTCAAATAATGATGGTTTGGGAACCTTCAGTTATTTGGAAGGAAGCCCTAAAAAGGAAATTACAAATTATTGGAAAGTTCAGTTCAGAAAGAAATACATAGATACATTTACGACATATTATGATGATTATATCAAACTTGATAAAGAATGGAAAGATGCTGAGCCGACAGATGGAAGTAAATTAAATGATGATCAGCTTGCGAAGTATAGAGCCAGAAACGAAGCATTAGAGAAATTGATGAAAACATTTCTGCCGTTTTTCGAGAGAATGGGTGTAAATCCCAAAACAATGGAGGATGGCGGAAACTGGGAAACCACGACCAAAACTGTGCTTTCTAATGTCAGAAAATATGAGGTTGATCATGCAGGTGGATATATCCTTGCTGTAAAGCCCGGGAAGGGAGATATGTATCTCCTCAATGATAATCAAACATCAAAAATCGTTAATAAACTGACAGATGAAGAAAAGGCTGAAATGGGAGTAAATGACCCGAATTACCTTGATAATCTGTTTGTATTCTCGCGCGATGATAAGGATTCGGTTGCTGATGATACATTGATTAAGGATGAAAACCAGAAAAGATGGTTATTTGTTCCTACTCAGTTTGCACTGAATGGTGATATGGTCAGCGGTGACTATCATGAAGGTTACCTGGATGACAGTGATTACACATTTGGATTTGCATCCAAGTCGGTTCGAAACAAGTCAGATATCACACTGGCAATTTACGACAGGCAGAACAGAAGGCATCATGGACGTGAACAATCAGGAAAGGCCGATGTTAATAAACAGAATGTTGGTGATTTTTCGTATTCCTCAACGGCGTATTTTGACTGGGGTGGTGGTGTGTATCCCGAGAGTCAGAGGAATGAAAAAATTTATGTTGCCGGTGAGACGTTCTCAAACAAAATGCTGTATTACACCAATAGCAGTGAGTTTGGTAATCGTTATGGTTCGGCAAGCAATTTGATTAATGATATCTCAAGAACCGGAAATACGGGTGCTATTGATGAATATCACTTGAATGTATGGAATGAGATTCATAAGAGCACGCAAAACGGTGGTTTGGGAATTGCATTTAGTGGAGATGAAGGGAGCAATCAGCGAAATATCGATGAATATGACAACCTCATCGACAGGGATGGCCGTTATTGGGGTGGAACCATGGAAGGCGGAGAAAACTGGTTGTTTAATAATAGGGGAAGCAATAAAATAACCGGTCTTTGCTTCAATTTCAGGGATGTGGGCATCAGTACCGATCCTGACACGGATAATCCCAAATATGTAGGTACGGATGGGAAGATTCAGATCAACTACGATGGAAAAACTCATCCATATAATCAAATGAATCCTGAAATTTACAGCAAGAGTTGGATAAATGGATTTGATTATTACTGTGCATTATATCAGCATCCGTTG
>JAGABX010000014.1 GCA_017614395.1 Eubacterium sp. | reverse complement strand
TGCCTGTCGAGGACGTATTCTCAATCACAGGTCGTGGTACCGTTGCTACGGGCCGTGTAGAGGCTGGTACACTTCATCTCAACGACGAGGTAGAGATCGTTGGTATCAAGGAAGAGACCAAGAAGACCGTTGTAACCGGTATCGAGATGTTCCACAAGGAGCTGGATGAGGCTCAGGCCGGTGATAACGCAGGTGTCCTTCTTCGTGGTATTCAGAAGAACGAGATCGAGCGTGGACAGGTACTTGCTAAGCCGGGTACACTGACCTGCCACACCAAGTTTACAGCTCAGGTATACGTCCTGACTGCAGAGGAGGGTGGTCGTCATACACCGTTCTTCGCAAACTATCGTCCGCAGTTCTATTTCCGTACCACCGACGTTACCGGTGTTGTCAGCAACCTGAAGGACAACGACGGAAATGCAGCAGAGATGTGCATGCCCGGTGATAACGTAGAGATGACTATCGAGTTGATTCACCCGATCGCTATGGATCAGGGACTTACATTCGCTATCCGCGAGGGTGGCCGTACCGTAGGTTCAGGTCGTGTAGCTTCGATCATCGAGTAATCTGCGCGATAGCGGACTGAGACTATATAAATAAAGTGAGGGATCGCGTGCTTGCACGTGAATCCTCACTTTTTTTAAACACCGCTGTTCTTGACTATACAGTTGAAATATGGTAGAATGTCTCTATCTTTTCAGACGGAGAGACACTGATGAAACACTACGGAAAATACGTACGTCCGTATTTAAGTGCATTTATTTTAGGTCCTCTTTTTATGATAGTGGAGGTTGTCGGCGAGGTACTCCTGCCGAAACTGATGTCACTGATCATAAACTATGGTTGCGGTCAGGCAGAGGGCGTGGACGCGAAGGGACCCGGATATATTTTACTGATCGGCGGCGCCATGCTGGTGACCGCTCTCATTATGATGCTCGGAGGAATTCTCGGAGCGTGGTTTGCTGTCAAGGCATCCGTGAATTTTGCCGGGGATCTGCGTCATGATCTGTATGTCAGGGTTCAGTCTTTTTCTTTTTCCAATATTGAAAAATATTCAACCGGATCACTCGTAACCAGGCTGACTAACGATGTGACGAATGTTCAAAACCTGATTGCGATGGCTCTTCGTATGGTACTCAGGGCGCCGGGAATGCTGATCGGCGGACTGATAATGTCATTTTTGATCAATCGTTCATTGGCTCTCGTCATGCTGTGTGTGCTGCCTTTGCTGATAATTGCATTGGGGATCCTGATAAAGATTGCATTTCCGCGTTTCGGAATCATGCAAAAAAGCATAGACGGAATGAATACCCGTATTCAGGAGAATATCACGAATCAGAGAGTTGTAAAGTCGTTCGTGAGGGATGATTTCGAGAGGGAGACGTTTGACGCTGCAAATGAAAACCTGCGTGACAAAACAATGCGCGCAATAAAGGTTGTTATTTTTGCCCTGCCGGTCATGATGCTCGCTATGAATATCACAACTATGGCAGTTGTCTGGTTCGGAGGAAAACAGATACTCGTCGGGGATATGCCGATCGGTGATCTGACCGCGTTTACAACTTATGTTATCCAGATACTGATGTCGTTGATGATCATGTCGTTTCTGATCATTCAGGGCGCGAGAGCGGCTGCCAGCTCGGCGCGTATCAAGGAGGTTTTAGATACGGAAATCGATCTGACTGATGATGCAGCATCTCAAAAGGAAAAACATGTGGAACACGGAAAAATAGAATTCCGTGATGTTTCATTCCGTTATTATAAAAAGAATTCGCAGGATGTATTGCATGATATTTCTCTCGTGGTTGAACCGGGAGAAACGCTCGGGATCATAGGCTCGACCGGCTCCGGAAAAAGCTCTCTCGTTCAGCTGATCCCTCGTCTGTATGATGTGGATGGGGGCGCGGTTTTGGTCGATGATATCGATGTTCGTGAGTATTCACTGAAAAACCTGCGTGACGGCGTGGCGATGGTTTTGCAGAATAATACTCTTTTTTCCGGTTCCATAGCGGATAATCTGCGTTGGGGAGATGAGGGGGCTACCGATGAGGAGATCTCGGAGGCGGCCGATGCTGCGCAGGCGGGACTTTTTATTCGTGATTTTGAGGAGGGATTTGACAGGGAACTCGGACAGGGCGGAGTAAATGTATCGGGAGGACAGAAACAGCGCCTGTGCATTGCGAGGGCGTTGCTGAAAAAGCCGAAGATCCTGATCCTTGATGACAGTACCAGCGCTGTCGATACCGCGACAGAGAGCAGGATACGTGAGAATTTCAGGACATCGCTGCCGGATACGACCAAGCTCATCATAGCGCAGAGGATTTCATCGGTTAAGGATGCGGACAGAATCCTCGTAATGGAGGACGGGCATATCGCCGGACTCGGAACTCACGAGGAACTGCTGGCAGGTAATGAAACGTACAAAGAAATATATATTTCTCAGGAGGGTAGCTGATGGCTGTAGGACATGGACCCCGTTCTCACGGCCGTGAGGCTGCGATGCGGGGAGGTAAACCGGAAAATTCCGGCAAGACGGTCAGACGGTTGGCCGGATATTTCAGACAGGATCGGGCGATGCTGATCCTGTCCATAGCATGTGTTGTGATTTCGGCACTGACCAGCCTGGCCGGAGCGTATATGCTCAAACCGATAATGGATCAGCTAGCTGAGAGCGCGATGGGGATCGCGTCAGCGACTGGTGATGTTACCGAAATGATTGCGGAAGGTGTGAAAACACTGCTTGGCATGCTGCTGATCATGCTGGGTGTATATGCTACCGGTATCATCGCAACATATCTGCAGATGCGCCTGATGCTCAGTGTGTCTCAGAGAGCGTTGATTCGTATACGAAAGGATTTGTTTGATCATCTGCAGGATATGCCGGTGCGTTATTTTGATACCAATTCGACCGGTGATATCATGAGCCGCTTTACGAATGATGTGGATGCTATCGGCGAGATGATGAATAATACATTCACCAGGCTGATCTCCGGTGTTATAAACATTGTCGGGACACTTGCCATAATGCTGATAGAGAATATATGGCTCTCATTGATCACTATATTCATGTCACCTTTGATGATGGCGGCGGCGATCAAGATAGGAAAGCGCAGTGCTGACAGTTACCGCGAACAGCAGGAGGCGATCGGCGCGGTAAACGGATTTATTGAGGAAACAGTTACCGGACAGAAGGTTGTCAAGGTGTTCTGCCATGAGGACAGGGCAATCGGAGATTTTGAGGAGAGGAACACCAGACTTCGGAAAGCGCAGACCAAGGCACAGTTTTTCGGAGGAATCATGGGACCGGTTATGGGAAACATGGGGCAGATATGCTATACACTGACGGCAATGATCGGTGGACTGTTCTGTTTCGCGGGTTCGCTCTCTGTCGGAGGATTGACTATATTTGTTAATTATTCGAGACAGTTCTCCATGCCGGTAAATGAGCTGGCAATGCAGGTAAACACGATATTTGCGGCACTCGCCGGTGCGGAACGCGTGTTTACCGTAATGGATATGCAGACCGAGACGGATGATTCTGAGGATGCGGTTTCCATGGAGGGAGTCCGCGGCGATGTTATTTTTGACCATGTGAATTTCGGATATACAAAGGATGCACAGGTTCTGCATGATATAAACCTCCACGCCATGCCCGGACAGAAGGTTGCCTTTGTCGGTTCAACCGGCGCGGGAAAAACCACGATCACGAATCTGTTAAACCGGTTTTATGACATTGATGAGGGAACTATAACCATTGACGGGAGAAATATCAGAGACTATAATCGTGACAGTCTGAGGTCCAATATCGCGATGGTCCTGCAGGACACACATCTGTTTACCGGAACCGTGCGTGAGAATATCCGTTACGGGAGGCCGGACGCTACTGACGAGGAGGTTGAGCTGGCGGCGAAAACGGCCAGCGCGCATTCGTTCATAATGCGTCTGGAGAACGGATACGACACTGTGCTGGAGGGCGACGGATTGAATCTCAGCCAGGGTCAGCGCCAGCTCCTGAACATAGCGCGCGCGGCCATATCACGTGCGCCCATTCTCGTGCTTGACGAAGCGACGAGCTCCGTTGATACTCGAACCGAGATGCATATC
>JAGABX010000137.1 GCA_017614395.1 Eubacterium sp. | reverse complement strand
ATTTTAACCTATAATCCCCAACTCGTCAAGATATTTTTTTTTGAAACGTGCAAATAATATCATATTACTCGATTTTTCGAGCTTTACCGCACCTCTTTTTCTAAAAATTGTTTTTAAAAAAGCGCGTTTGTTAGCACTCTTTTCGGATGAGTGCTAAAAAGTTCTTGACATTCACCTCAAATGGGTATATGATAATAATTGTCCAAAAAGAAAAGCGGCTGAAAACAGCGCTGAAACAGGAGGTAATATTCATGACAAACGAACAGGGCAATCTTGCCATAAACTCAGAAAACATTTTCCCTATCATCAAAAAATGGCTCTACTCGGATCACGATATCTTCATCCGCGAGGTCATTTCTAACGCTTCCGATGCTATCACCAAGCTGAAAAAACTCGATATGATCGGTGAGACCAAACTTGCCGATGATTACAAGCCGCGCATCGACGTCGAGGTTAATCCTGAGGAAAAAACGATCAAATTTACTGATAACGGTCTCGGCATGACCGCTGACGAGGTCAAGGAATATATCAACCAGATCGCATTCTCCGGTGCTGCTGATTTCCTTGAAAAATACAAGGACAAGGCAAATGACGAGCAGATCATAGGACATTTCGGTCTCGGATTCTACTCGGTATTCATGGTTGCCGATTCCGCTGAGATACATACACTGTCCTATCAGGAAGGTGCGGAGGCCGTCCATTGGGAGAGCGACGGAGGACTCACATTCGAAATCTCCGAGAGCGACAAATCCGAGGTCGGAACCACAATAATCCTTCATCTGAATGAAGACAGTTATGAATTTGCGAATGAATACCGCGTCCGCGAGGTATTGGAGAAATACTGCTCATTCATGCCTGTTGAGATCTTTTTGACGAAGGCTAATGCCGAACCCGAGTATCAGACAATCAAGGCCGACGAGGTATTGGAGACTGACGAGGTTGTTGAGGAATTCGAGGAGGAGGAAACCGATTGGTCCTCCATGGATGACGACGAGGAAACGGATGAGTCCGGTGAAGAATCTAAATCGGACGACAAAAAAGCCAAAAAAGAAAAAAAGAAAAAGGAGCCTAAAAAGAAAAAGGTTAAAAAAGCCAAGATCATCAAACGAGAGGTTTCTATCAGTGATACCACTCCGCTCTGGGCTAAACACCCCAACGAGTGCAGTGATGATGACTACAAAACTTTTTACAGAAAGGTATTTAATGATTACAAGGAGCCACTGTTCTGGATCCACCTGAACATGGACTACCCGTTCAACCTCAAGGGAATCTTGTATTTCCCGAAGGTAAACATCGAATATGAAAATCTGGAGGGTGTGATCAAACTCTATAATAACCAGGTATTCATAGCCGACAACATCAAGGAGGTCATCCCTGAGTTCCTGCTCCTGTTGAAAGGTGTTATCGACTGTCCGGATCTCCCGCTGAATGTCAGCCGTTCCGCACTGCAGAATGACGGATTTGTGAAAAAAATTTCAGATTATATTACGAAAAAAGTTGCCGACAAGCTCTCCGGCATGTGCAAGACAGATCGTGAGAATTACGAGAAATACTGGGATGACATATCTCCGTTCATCAAATTCGGTTGTCTCAAGGATGATAAATTCCGCGAGAAGATCCGTGAATATGTCCTGTTCAAAGATTTGGACGAGAAATATTCCACACTCTCCGAGTATCTCGAGAATGTCGAGCCGGACAAAACAGAGGATGCAGCCACTGACGACAGTTCGGATGAGGAAACACCCGATGTGGTTGATGCGGACGGAAATCCGGTAGATGGTGCAGCAGATGTAGTTGATGCGGACGGAAACCCGGTCGACGGTTCGTCAGATGACTCAGAAGAAAAAGAAAAGCCCAAGAAAACCGTATACTACGTTACCGACCTTGTTCAGCAGAGCCAGTATGTCAATCTGTTCCGCGAACAGGGCATGAACGCAGTCGTTCTTCCTGACACTATCGATCAGCCGTTTATCTCCTCACTCGAGACACGCGACGAGGACGGGGTACGGTTCCAGCGAATCGATGCAGATCTGACAGAGTCCATGACCGACGACAGTGACGGCGAGGATCTGTCCAAAGAGCAGGAGGAACTGACGGCACTGTTCCACGATGCTCTTGGAAATGACAAACTCGAGATTAAGGTAGAAAAACTGAAAAACGCTGATGTGTCCTCCATGATCACACTCTCCGAGGAGACCCGCCGGATGCAGGATATGATGAAGATGTACTCAATGAACGGCATGGGACTTGACATGGGAATGGATACGATGGGTCAGACCCTGATCCTCAACGCGAACAATGAACTGGTGAAATATGTCATGGCCAATAAAAAGGGTGACAACACCAAACTGTTCTGCGAACAGCTCTATGACCTGGCGCTGATCGCACATCAACCGCTCGCACCTGAAAAAATGACCGCGTTTATCAAACGAAGCAACGACATCATGTGTGCATTGGCAACGAGCCGCGAATGATCAGAAAAAAACACTTGCAAATCTTATGAGCATGTGGTAATATAGCATACAGTGCTTCGATAGCTCAGTTGGTAGAGCGACGCACTCGTAATGCGTAGGTCGTGGGTTCAAGTCCCATTCGAAGCTGCATGCAAAAAGCGGGGTTTTATCCCCGCTTTTTTCCTATTATGAGAAAGTCACAACGCCGTCAATACAATTCCGTTCCGTGCCAGAAACGACTGACACGTATCATCCCAATCCTCCGAACCTCGCCGATCCAGCGTAAATTCCTTTTGCATATATCCGGTAGTAACCACGAACTTTCCGTCTTCAAAAGTGATCCGGATCGAGCCCATGTCCCGTGCCCGGTATTTGAACAAATCCAGTTCCAAAGAGCCCGGCACCGCCGACGAACGGATCATCTCGACCACCGTGGGCCTCAACTCACGCCAGCTCACGCGTTCACTATGCTCCGGCTGACTCTCTCCGTTATCCGGTCCCTCTTCCTCCGTCGCGTCCTCATCCTCTGTTGTCACATACCGTCGATGCCCGTCCGTACCGAACGTCACGAATGTAGTCACCTCACAATGGCCGACAAGGAACGAATCTAATTCACTTCCCTCCAGAAGCAGTTTTAGAAACTCTTTTGTGTTTTCCACCTGTAGCGCTATCATTAGGCTTTTTCCTCCGCTTTTTAACCGGTGTATCCGGCGGACATGACAACAGGATTACCGAACGCGGTTCCATCCTGAATGCTGTCCGTTCCGCATTCAAACCTTCTGTTTTACGTTCCTCTCCGGCTGTATCTAAAACAACTTCCCATTTCCGTTCCTTTGTTATCGACGGCAGGTAAAAATCATGCGATTCCCAATGCATATTGAAAGCGAAATAATAACTTGTCCCCTGTTTGTTGTCTAAATACGGTCCGTAAAACAGTATACCGAGCTGTCTGCTGTAAAACGGAAAACTAGAATTCCAAGGTTCTCTCCCGTGACTTGAAATATCCGGCGCACCCAGTCCCTTGCGATCAAATCCGACAAACAGTTCCTCCCTCCTGTAAATCGGCAAAGACCTGCGCAGTTCAAGGAGTTCCCTGACATAATCAAATGTATCCCTATTTTTCTCGAGCAATCCCCAGTCAAGCCATGTAATTGTATTATCCTGACAATATGCATTATTGTTGCCCTTTTGGGAATTTCCAAACTCATCTCCGGCTAACAGCATCGGAACAGGCAGTCCCAATAGCAGCATGGCCAGAATATTCTTCTCCTGTTTTTTTCTCAGGCGAAGAACCGGTTTTCTCCTCGTAACTCCTTCCGCGCCGCAATTCCAGCTGTAATTGTAATCCGTGCCGTCATTGTTGCGCTCGCCGTTTGCCTCATTATGCTTGCCGTCATACGAAATCAGATCACGAAGCGTGAAACCATTGTGACCTGTTACATAATTCACCTTCACAATGCCGTTTCGCTCAGTACGAAACCCTCTGTAAAAACTCTCAACCTGTCCCTCATCGCTTTTTACATATCGTCTCGCCACCTCCTGAAACGCATCATTCATTTCAAAAAGCATCGGCTTTTCTCGTTCCTCAGGACGATCCTCCCATGAATTCCCGAAAAACCTGACATGACTGAGTATCGGATCCTCCCGTAAAGTGGTAATGCTCAATCCTTCTCCCGTTAATCGGAAACCATCTATATGATAGTTTACAACATAATACCGCATACAGTTCAGAATAAATTCCCTCGTCTGGTTTATGAAAAACATATCAAGAAAAATGTTCATTCCCTGCCTGTGGATTTCCTTTACCAGGGCTTTGAACTCATCGCCGGGATGCAGCGGATCCGAACTGTATGATGCCTTCGGTGCGTAGTAAAACGCTGTTCCTGTATATCCCCAGTAATTCACTCGTTTCTTTCCGTCAACACCCGGTCGCAACGCGGTTTCATCAAAATCATAGATTGGCAGCATCATCAACGCATTGACACCGAGTTTTTTCAGATATGGGAGTTTTTCCCTTACCCCGTCAAAAGTACCCGGATTACGAACACCCGAGGAATGATGTCTTGTAAATCCCCTCACATGCATCTGATAGAGCACCATATCCGCCGGATCGATAGTTTTTCGTTTTTCCCCGGACCAATCGAACGTACTTAAGTTAAATCTTCCTCTGATCCGTCCGCTCTTCCCAAACGTATCACGTCCGGTAATTGCCTCGGCCGTATTCTCTACAAACGTCTCTCCGTCTGCAGTAAAATCATAAGATAGTCCGTTCAGACGTGAAATCAGATTCTCTCCCTCGAGGCAAGCGGAAAATACATCATCCATCCCGTCATTAATCCTCGAAGGGATGCCAAATGATCGTATTTTACGTCCATCGCGATACAGATTCATGCGACAACTCTTTGCACCCGGTTTAAACAGATTTACACGGAGTCTGTTACTGTCTAACGGCAAAACGCCGAACAAATGCAAGCCGGACGCCATAGATGTCCTGCTGATTGTGAATTCTATCTTCTCTTCAGCTATCTTTCCCAAATGTGCCTCCTTGCCGGCCGTAGGAACCGCCTTTGCCGGATATACCGCGTGAAATAACCGAACAGATCGGTTTCAAATCATCCAAAAACAATTAAATTCTATCACACAGTACCATTATACACACATTTTGTGAAAGTTACAACTGATTTTTTTAATAATTTTATAGTAATCTAATTTTTTCTTCAAAAAAATCAAAAAAATGCTTGCATTTTTCCTTATTTTTCGGTAAAGTATCATAGTACAGTAATTATATAGTAATTCTTTAGTAAGTCTTTAAAAGGAGGAAAAAATGATCCAGGCAAGCAATGTTTCTCTTCGTTTTGGAAAAAAAGCCCTATTTGAGGAGGTCAATATAAAATTTACGGAAGGAAACTGTTATGGAATTATCGGAGCCAACGGCGCCGGCAAATCCACGTTTCTGAAGATTCTGTCAGGAGAACTTGATCCGACAACCGGAGAAATATCCATCGGTGCGGGTGAACGTCTGTCTGTTCTCGAGCAGGATCACTTTAAATACGATGACCAGGTGGTTTTGGATACTGTTATCGCCGGTAATCAGCGTCTATACGAAATAATGAAGGAAAAGGATGAAATCTACGCTAAACCGGATTTTTCCGATGAGGACGGCATTCGCGCCAGCGAGTTGGAGGCCGATTTTGCTGCAATGAACGGATGGGAGGCTGAGGCCGATGCTGCGACTCTCCTGAACGGACTCGGAATCGATACTGAATTGCATGACAAACTGATGAATGAATTGCCTGATACTGACAAGGTTAAGGTTTTACTGGCAAGAGCTCTGTTCGGCAGTCCGGATATCCTGCTTCTAGACGAGCCCACAAACCACCTCGATCTCGATTCCATACGCTGGCTGGAGGATTTCCTCATTGATTTTGAGAATACGATCATCGTTGTTTCACACGATCGTTATTTCCTGAACAAGGTATGCACTCATACCGTTGATCTTGATTACGGAAAAATGCAGATCTACGCCGGAAACTACGATTTCTGGTACGAATCATCCCAGCTGATGATCAAACAGATGAAGGAGGCAAACAAGAAAAAGGAGGAGAAAATCAAGGAACTCCAGGAGTTCATCCAGCGATTCTCCGCAAATGCCTCAAAATCCAAACAGGCAACCTCCCGCAAACGTGCTCTTGAGAAAATCGAGTTGGAGGAATTACGTCCGTCCAGCCGCAAATATCCGTACATTGATTTCAAACCCGACCGTGAGATCGGTAACGAGGTTTTGACTGTAGATGGCCTGACTAAAACAATCGATGGAGAAAAAGTCCTTGATAACGTTTCCTTTACAGTCGGCCATGATGACAAAATCGCATTTGTCGGCTCCTATGGGATTGCAGCAACAACACTTTTTCAGATCCTGTCCGGTGAGATGGAACCGGATTCGGGCGATTACAAATGGGGTATCACAACATCCCAGTCATATTTTCCGAAGGATAATACCGAGTATTTTGCGTCGAGCGATACCATCGTTGACTGGCTGATGCCATTTTCTCCTGAAAAGGACGCCACCTATGTTCGAGGCTTCCTCGGTCGCATGCTCTTCAAGGGTGATGATGGACTGAAAAAAGTCAATGTTCTGTCCGGTGGAGAAAAAGTCCGTGTAATGCTTTCTAAAATGATGATGCTTGGATCAAACATTCTGCTGATGGATGAGCCTACAAACCACCTCGATATGGAATCGATTACATCATTGAACAACGGACTGATCAAATTCCCAGGAGTGGTGTTGTTTACTTCGCAGGACCACCAGTTCATCCAGACGATCGCTAACAGGATTATCGAATTCACGCCGAACGGGATGATTGACAAGGTTACGACCTATGATGAGTATCTTGATTCGGATGAGAT
>JAGABX010000136.1 GCA_017614395.1 Eubacterium sp. | reverse complement strand
GACACGATAGCCATTTTGTATCCTGACTTTTTCAACTGTTGCATCAATTCCAATATCCCATCGTACGGTCTCGTTCTGTCGAGACAGTGTTTATTGTAATGATCCCGGTAGATAGAAACCAGTTCGTCGATCACGGCGTCCGATGTGTCCTGTGGTGCGGCGCACCGGATGGCATGCCGGATCCCGTTTCCGAAATAATTCCTGTATTCCATCGGCGTGCGCCCCGGCATATGATATTTCGCCAGCGCATAGTTGACCGAGACGGAGAGATCCTCCAGTGTATTCAGCACTGTTCCGTCCATATCAAATATTACTGTTGTGATCGACATATACGATTCTCCTGTTATGTATAGGATTATACCAAGTCTCAATCCGGATCCAAAAATCATCTTTACTTTTCATCATTCATTTGTATAAAAAGATTATTGATTCCCAGCGCATTTGTATATGTCATTTCCGAAAACAGACCCGACACCAACCGGATACCGTTATGTTTTCCGGTAGTATCTGTTGAAATGAGATATTTTGTGGGATCAAATCCCAGACAGTCATCATGAAATATCAGCATCCATGAACCCTCATTCCTTTTAGCTCTGATATCAATGCTGTGGCTTTTCCTATCAATAAAACCATATTGCACGATGTTTTTCCCGATTTCTTCAACTGCCAGGGATAACGCATTTGATGTTCGAACTGAACCACCGGTTTTATGACAAAACTCTTTAACAGCTTCAGAACATGCCATTATTTCATCAGACGAGTGACATGTTGAGGCAAATCTTTTTACATGTTCACTGCACCATGTCGGAGGAAGGAGCATCCAGGCATCAATACATTTTTTTACCTTGGTTCTTATCATCAAAACAAGGGTTAGCAATACTAAAGCAAGCATTTCACCTGCCACGAAGGAAAGCCAAATCCCGGACATTCCAAAGACTTCACATAAAACTATGAGCGAAAGTACCTCGCACACCAGTGTTTCAACAAAGGTAAACAACATGTTATGAAGATGCATCTTCATGCTTTGGTAGTAGCCTCTTATCGCCATGTTGATGCTTCTGAATACTATAGACAACGAAAAGAGCCTGAATGCTTCGACTGCAATCACAAAATGCGCATCGCTTGTCTTATTGAACATTCTCATAATCGGGCCGGCAGCTGTTATCGAAACTATAATAATCACGGAGTTGATGATAGCGGAATACTTTACTGCCACCCTCATCATGCTCTTAAGTGATGTTCCATCCTCTTCCTTTGCATAAAATCCCGTTAATGTTGATACTGTATTTCCGACAGCGGAAGACAGACATTGCAGAAGTGAAAGAGCAGAAAATGCTGCTGCATATATCGCCAGGACGTCGGAGCCGTATTTGATCGTAATGTAATTATTATATATGTATCCCAAGACAGTCAGCATAAGTTGCTTGACTACATACATGTACCCATATTCGAATGTATTTTTTGCATGAATCTTATGAAACAGTCCGGGAACAAATCTAAAGAGTTTACGTCCGCGCAGATAAAAGACAATAACAACGGCAAAGGCAACTAATTCGCTTACAGCTGTAGCTGCGCCCATTCCCCAGATGCCAAAATCAAGAACATAACCGTTTAGAAAATCCAAAACAATATCTGTGGCAGCCATCACTATAAACGACAGCATCAGTTGTCTTTTCCCGCCTTCAATTATCGTAGAAGCACTGAATACAGCAAATAGAAGATATGGAATAATACCCAGGGCATTGCCGCGGATATAGCTTGCGGCCAGATCACGAAGATGCGCGGGAGTTCCAACCAGATCCGACATTAAGTAAGATGTGCCGAGAAACATCACGGTCAGGACAATTCCCACCGTGAGAGCCAGTAGGATAGCTGTGGAAAACGCACTGTTACGCTTTTTTTCATCGGGTTCACCGGCATTGCGGGACAGCAGTACCGACACGCCCTGCATCAGGAATCCGAATGCAGCCATTTCAATACTGATAACAGTGTTTGAAAAAGAGTATGCAGCCAGAGCGTCAGTACCCAGGCATCTCTTAATTGCTATGGCGTCTATTACATTTGAGATGATCAGAGATATGAAGGAGAGCATCTGAACACCTATCAGGCTTAAGAACAGTTTTTCAACCGTATCTTGCTTTTTTTTCAAGAATGCCATCATTCACCTTTCGTTATTCTCATCAGGTCCTCGTAAACATAGTCCGGCATACAGTCTTTATGTCCCGCGATGTCTTTACGTATTGCTGTTGAGGTAATACCGCAGCGTTTCGTAGGCACAAACTTCGTATTGGGAAATTCCTTATCCATCCCTTCAAAAAGCGGGACTGCGTCTTCACCTGTCCATACTTCATCAATTGGTTCTCCGAGCACACTCTCAAAGAAATGGATTGCGTTGGCTAGAATATGGGGATTGTAATCCTTTCCTTTCATGTCTTCCATCGTGAAAACGTGGATGATGATCCGGTTGTCGTACTCAGCGCTTATGCGCTCAAACCATTTTTCTTTTACTTCTCTGCTTGTAAGATCAATGTCTTGGTTATAGCGAACAAATAGATGAAAATTCTCGTTGACTTCCAGGATCATATCAAACATCTCAAAATGACCTTTATGAGGTGGATTGAACGATCCCATGGATACTACAACTTTTTCGTTCATGGTTATTGATCCTCCTTCTAAAAACCTGATAAATCATCGATCAGCTGCAAATAAGATTCATTATCAAAAAGAATCTTGCCGGCATCCTCCAATGGTTTCCATCCCAAATACCGCTCGAGTCCTGGTGCTATGGCATACATTAAGGTTTGTTTCAGCATTGCAAATCGTCTTATCAGATCCTTTTTTTGCTCTATTTCATGAGCAGGCTCTCCCATAAAATAATTCTTTAAGAACTCATCCCAAAGTGTCAGACACATATCATAAGTAATGCCCATTCCTGCCTTGATAAAATCAGGATTGTATCCTCCTACTGCTATATGTGACACATACATACTCGCCAAATCGAAAAGCGGGCATCCAAGGGAGACGTCCGTCAGATCTATTACAACCATCTCCCCATCCTGGTACATGACATTATTTGCATGGAAATCCCCATGAAGGACGTTATCCTTATCCGGTACGGCGTTTATCAGTTTATGAAGTTTTTTCTTCTGTTCCTCGTCCAAATACGTTGCTGCATCAACATAGCCATGGTAGATATCCTTAGCGATCGGGAATTTGTCTTTTTCCACATGGGTATTGTTGATCATTTTCAGAAGCTCTGCATAGTTTTTATAAACATCGGCCTTGTCGACTGCTTCATCATTCAGCTTTTCTGACAGCACAGAGCCCTTTGCCATTTCCAATACAATTCCAAAACAATTCTCTATTCTGACCACATCATATGTGATCAATGCCGGGATTCCGACCAAAAACGCTTTTCTGGCATATTCTCTTTCTCTTAATACCATTTGCAGACTGATCATGCTGTTAAACACTTTAACAACGGTATCATCATCTATACGATAGACGGTTGCTGTCGCCCCTCTTCCTATGACTTCTTCACTGTTGATCACGATTTCACGTATGGTCTTATGAACCTTCATTATTTCCGTGAATCCAGTGGTTTCAAAAATGTCGTAGATCTCAGGTGAAGCATTGATGATCGTAAATCTATCTTTTCTGTTCTTCTGGATTTTCATAAGAACACGTAATCCGGCACTGGAAATATACGTCAGGCCTTCGGTATCAAGTACAATGCCGGTATTGTGGCTTTTAACCAAGCTGGTCAGTTCTTTTTCCATATCCGCAGCATTGTTTGAATCAATACGTCCTTCCAAATAGATTGTCAAAATATCCGATTTGTTTTCAGTTCTCATATCATATCCACCTCATTATCATGTCATCCAAATCAGGATTAATATCCTGATATAAGACTATAAACTGCGATTCCTCTCTATCTTGAATAATCCGATACATCGATTGTATCATAAAGAATGGTTTCTGTCAATTTGCCTGACGGGCCTGTCGGCGTCGGGTGCGACGAGTTTTGACTTACTGAAATCAGCTGGCGCCTCCTCACAGATGAACATCTACGCCATGTACCTGAACACCGGTGACTAAAGTAGAAATCATTGTATAAGAAAAAGGAGTATTATTGTACGGATTCGTTCTGTCGAGACAGTGTTGATCGACATATTGATTCTCCTCAAGTATAATGATTCCACGATTCGCTTCGCTTGCTCAGTATAACATGATGTTGTTATCAGACCTATGGATGTCGATCGAATCGGAATTTGTTATGTGATTTATGATTAAACCAAATACCCATATTTCTCCATCTGATGAAAAAGAATGTCCCGTACCCGCACTTTGATGTCCTCCGGATAATGAGTCTCTTTTTCCAACAGTTCCTCTACTTGCTTTTTTGTGATAGAAAAATGAATCGTGTCTCCATATAGTTTCTCGGCGGCGTCGAGTTGTTCGTCAAAATCAGCGTGGAATGTTTTCGGTTTGACCTTTGGATAGAGGTCATACAGGTCGGCATTCAGGGGATAATCCAATGTGGTGTCCGCCAGCAGAGCTGCCCCCTGATCAAATATGGGACATAGTTCATAGTCATCAGTTTCTGTCATAATGACAGCTATGTTGTGGAGATGCCGGTCTTCATTTAAAAAGAAAGCATCAATGGTCATCAGTTTCGCCATGTACGAACCGAATCCGATGAGACCGGTAATTGACTCCACGCGGTCAACCAGGAAACGGAGACGCTGTTCGTTATCCTCCCGTATGGACCACACACTTTTATACAGGCTCTCACCTGTTTGATTTTTAAAAAGCCTCTCCAGCGTGATGATTTGTTTTCCGGGAGATAGGAAATTATGACTCCGACAGCCACGAAATACGGATTCCCCATAATGAATCTCCTCGGTTTCGTAAAATACATACTCGTTGTCCGAAAGGTTGGAGTGGCGCAAAAACTCCGAAACGATGTACTCTGACAAACCTTCATATCCGGTATAGTCTGCTTTGTACCAGTAGTCGTTTTTCTTAAATTTTAACTGATTGCCTTTGGAGGATTTTTGACTGAATGTGCGCAGATCACTTTCATCTAATTTTACCATTAGTAATCACCTCTCAATACGGATCCAAAAATCATCCTCGGCCATGCGACCCTGTGTTTTTTCTATGATCATCATCGGATCATAGAATGGTATGTCCAGAGCGTTCAGAATCAGTTTTTTCTTGTCTCTCGTTGGCGGGAAGCAGCGGCTCTCCAGAAACTCCTTCACCTCCTCAAAATTCGGGTTTTCCTTCACACCGAATGCGCGGTATTGCAACCGGTCGGTATAGTTTCGTATATGAGCCTGACGTTTTTTCTCGTCGATATCTATGAGGGTACAAACCTGTTCTCTGTACATGTACCACAGACGGATATTGCCGGTTTTGTTGGGGATGCGGATACTCTCAACAAGAGAGGGGTTATCCGTCAGCAGCTTAAACAGAAAAACAATCGGACCGGTAATCCGTTCGCCGCTGTATTCCCAGCGCTCCACGGTTTTCACGGAAACGCCGGCCAGTTCGGAAAAAGCCGCTTGCGATAGTTTCAGGCGGTGCCGCAGTGTTTTGATTTCGGAACCCGTTACAGCGCCCGGGAGAGCGTATGCTTTTTTATTTCTGCTCATGTTGCTCACCTCCAATACAGGCATTATACCCTAAAAATAAGGGTTTGTCAACAATAAAACCCCTCAAAATGAGGGGATTATAATCTTACCTAATAATTCTATCGCCTCATTCTCCCATTATTATCAAAATAATATCTGTGGCCGTTAACGGTAAAACCGGCGCCACGGACCATCGTGCCACTGCTGCGGAACGCATAATAAAACCTCCCGATTTTCACGATTTTTGGAGTAGAACCTTTGGCCTTGACCATCTTGCCGTTTTTTCCAAAATAATAATACCATGAATTGAGCTTGACGATCTTGTTTTTGGCCATCGCGCCGTCCCCTCCGAAATAGTAATCTGCCCCCTTGTAATTCACACGGCTGCCACAAACAAAGGTTCCTGAACTCCTCATGCAATAGGTTTTCCCGCCGACCTTCAGGAACTCCCTCTCGCCCTTTGCTTTCCGAAGTATTCCGTCGTCACCGAAATAACGGATGCTGTTGTCGTAATCTGTCAGCTTTTTTATTCCCACCATGCAGTCCGCATAGGTCTCGTTTTTATCCAGTCGGAAATATCGCAGGTCGTCCCCGTAGAATTTCCAGTGACTGTATTTCCCTTTTTCATCATATACGCCGTACTGCATGCAGCCGGAATCTCCCAGATACAGGTCATGTCCCTTGTATTTCCGGATCCCTGTGAGAGGATGTCCGTTTTCATCTAACAGGTAGCAGTCCTTCTCGCGGACAGTACCCTCCGCGCCGTACAGCCACAGTTCCCCACGCAACAGATTCTCATCAGCAACTGACTCGTAGTACATTTTTACATCGCCGTTTTCCACATGATAGACCAACGTTCGTTTCTCAGTTCCGGCCAGGTAAACTACACCGTATTTGTTTGCCTTTTTCACGGAGGGCGTCGTGTACCATTTCCCGGTCTCCGGATTGATCCCCGTGAGTCCGCAGTTGGAGGCAAACGCATACCGCGGTCTGACAGCAGCCAACAGTTCGTCCGAATTTCCTGTCGTCGTGCCGTGGTGGTTGAGTTTCATTATATCGGCACGCAACCCCTCCCCATAGGTCGCGATCAGCGATTCCGCCTCGTGCTCCCAGCAGTCACCGGCCGTGAAGTATTTCGTTTTCCCGCATGTAATCATGGCCGCGAGAGACTGATCGTTCTCATAGAAATTCTCCTCGTTCTCGGTGCCCGCATACGCAGTCCGGGGCGTATGCATTGACGTGATCGGTCCGAGAATCTCCACATTGGCATCGCCAAAGGTGAATTTCGAGCCCGTTTTCAGGCGGACTGTTTCGCCACCGAGCGTCTCGGAAACATATTCCTCAAACAGTGATTCCTTCGTCTGGAACCGGGTCGACTCCGGTGCTATGGAATCATCCGGCAGGTATAGGGTCGTGATTGTGAAACCTGCATCCGCCAGCATTTTCAATCCCGTGATCGCCCTGCCGTTCCCGTCACTGTTGCTGCTGTAGCCACCGTAATGATCCGCATGGATATGGCTGATGTACACGCGGATTTTTGTCGCGCCACAGCGTTTCAGATGGTCGATGATCGCCGGCACGCTGTCCGCCGTCCCCAGATCCATCAGGAGATACTCACCACCCGATTCCAACAGTACGGACTCACCCTTCACATCGGTGTTCAGGTACATGGCGTAGATGTTCATCTGCGAGGTGCCGGTTCCTGATATTGATGCTGCGGAATCCGCCTCACCCGACACCAATAGTCCTGTCAGGCAAACCGAAAGCAGCAGAAGCATTACGAACAATCGTGTTTTTGTTTTATTTCTATACATACAATATCCCCCATTTTTCAGACGTATGCACACATAATCTCTTTTTCGAAGAATAACTCCACTGTCCTGTTTCTCAAATCATTTGTCAACAAATCCATTATACATTATTCGGGTGACATAGTAAAGACATTTCTGGTTTCACATTTCGTTCACAATTCTTTTAGGTTGGATTAAGGAATGTACTGTATGATCAGATCAAACAATCAAAGACAAGGAGGCGATACTATGGGAGCGATACAGTCCAATTTCTCCAGAATAGAAAAAAAGTATGTCCTGAGGCCTGAGCAGTTTGAAAACATAAAAAATGAATTAGATGAATTTTTCCTGCCCGATGCGTATCCGAAATATACCATCTGTAACCTGTACTATGACACAGATGATTACAGTCTCGCAAGACATTCTATCGACAAACCATACTATAAAGAAAAACTCCGGGTTCGCAGTTACGGGGTTCCTGCAGAACAGGACAATATCTTTGCGGAAATAAAGAAAAAATGCGGAGGAGTTGTTTACAAACGCCGTGTCTGCGCGCCACTGCAGGAGGTTTTCGATTTTTTGGAAAAAGGAAGGCCTCTGAAGGACAATCCTCAGATTCAGGCCGAATTGCAGTGGTTCTACAATCAGTATCATCCGGTTCCGAAAGTATTCATAGCATATGATCGGGAAGCATTTGTCGGGAAGGACGATCCTGAACTCCGGTTGACTTTTGATAAAAACATACGATATCGAACCGAACGGATCGACCTGAGTGCCGGAGATGACGGAAAACCCGTACTCGACGATGAACGAATTGTGATGGAAATAAAGGTAGCTACCGCCTATCCGCTCCGGCTGACGAGGATATTAAGCAGATGCGAGGTGTATCCTGCCGGTTTTTCCAAATATGGTACCTGTTATGAAAAGCATCTGTTAAAAACTAAATTTCGACCGGGTTTTGCCACAAATCCAAATGATGCATATGACTGGTCTGTTGAAAAAGGCGCCGCTGTTGCTATTTGAAAGGAGGTCTGTTATGTTACAGAGTATATTGGGAACTGAAATAACACTTACATCACTGCTTATTGTTTTGGGAAGCGCGATGATATTGGGAATCTGCACGGCTGTTGTTTTCTCTTTCAAAAGCAACATGAGCCGGAGTCTGACACTCTCGTTGGCGGTCATTCCTGTTGTCGTAGCGGCAGTGATCATGCTGGTAAACGGTAATATCGGAACAGGTGTTGCCGTCGCAGGCGCATTTACGCTGGTGCGATACCGTTCCGTCCCAGGGAGCGCGCGTGAGATCGCATCCATATTCATCGCGATGGCACTGGGTCTGGCGTCCGGACTTGGATATATCGGAGTAGCAGTAATCCTGTTTGCCTTGGTTGCAATTCTCGTTATTGCACTGACGTTCCTTAATCTCGGGGGAAACACAGAGTCAAAAGAATTACGGATAACGCTTCCTGAGAACATGGATTATAACGGCCTGTTCGATGATATATTCCGGGAAAACCATATAGATGCAGTTATAAAGCGCGTTCGCCTGACAAACATGGGAACGCTGTTCGAGATAACCTATCATATTTCCTTTCCGGGCGAAACACTGTCCAAGAGCGTTATTGATGCGATCCGTGTCCGCAACGGAAATCTGAATATTGTCTATGGGGTGATCACAGAAAAAGACTCATACTGCTCACTGTAATCCGTGTCCATGGCCACCTGTAGCGTATACTCCGGATAGGCGGCTTCCACTTTTTCACATACCTCCGAATACACCGCGAGACGATCCCTGGCGTCGAGGCTCACCACAATGTCAAACCGCATCGTCATTTCTTTTTGATCCATATTGAACCCGTGCATCTGCAGGATATGTGGGTTTTCCTTTACCAGCTTGGATACGTGATCCCGTGTTTTGATAACCTCCGGATCTTTCGTGTTGTAGGCATACACGCCGACGGCTGTGAGAACTACATTGTGTTTTTCGTATACCTGGATCTGTACCTTACGAAGGAGTTTGTCCACGTCGTCTGCCGAGAGCGTGTCCGGAACCTCGATATGCACGGAACCGTTGTAGAAATCCGGACCGTAGTCATGCAGAACGAGGTCGTAGACCCCACTGATTTCGGAGAAACTGTTGACCGTGTTTCGTATGTCCCTCGCGAGACCGGGATCCACACTCTCGCCGAGGATTTTTGACAGGGTCTCTCGGAGCATGTCGATACCGGATTTAATGATCACCAAAGAGATGATCGCGCCCAGCCACGCCTCTGTCGATACGTCAAACAGCAGGTATATGCCCGCGGCAACAAGCGTGGAGGCGGAGATCACAGAGTCCATCAGCGCGTCCGCTCCGGAGGCTTTCAGCGAATCCGAGTTCACCTTGTTTCCGGTACTTTTTACATAGAGTCCCAGAACGATCTTGACGACGACGGCGACTGCCACGATGATCAGACCGATCGTGCTGTAATCAGGTACATCCGGCGTCACGATTTTTTTCACGGACTCAACAAAAGCGGTGATTCCGGCATAGAGTACCAGGATCGAGATCACCATGGCACTCAGGTACTCGATACGGCCGTAGCCGAAGGGATGCTTTTTATCCGCCTCCTTGCCGGCGAGTTTTGTTCCGACGATTGTGATGACGGAGCTCGCCGCGTCGGACAGGTTGTTCACCGCGTCCATCAATATCGCGACGGATGCCGACATCAGACCGATCACTGCTTTGAATCCGGCCAGAAACACATTGGCCAGGATGCCTATGATGCTCGTTCTTATGATAATTCTGTTTCGTTCATTTCTCTCATCCATGATTCTGCCACCTCGTAATTCGGTTTTTCTTCACAACGCTCCAATATCGACAGTATAACCCAGATTTGTGGGTTTGTAAACAAGAAAATCTTTGCACGGGATTTTGATAAAAACCGCTTGCCTATATGGCGGTTTTCGTGTATAATGGTGTTCGTGAATCGGGTTGCGGCCGTGATGCAGGCTCGGCTATCGCTTCGGCAACCGGACGGAGTGAGTCAGAAAAAACATCCGTTTTTAAGGAGGGGTATATGCAGGTCGAACTGAGTAATGATACTATTCAGGCTGTGTTTGACACGCATGGCGCGGAGTTAAAAAGTTTGAAAAAGAACGGCAGGGAGTACATGTGGAATGCGGATCCCGCCTACTGGAACCGTACATCGCCGGTATTGTTTCCGTTTGTCGGGGCTGTTTGCGGCGGAGAGTACCGATATCACGGTTACACTTATCCGATGGGTCAGCATGGATTCGCAAGAGATATGGAGTTTGAAATTGCAGCGCAGACCAACACATCAGTTTCATTTCGCCTTGACTCGAATGCAGAAACGCTGGATGTATATCCGTTTGAATTTGAGCTTACGATAATATATTCGCTGAATAATAACAAGCTGCAGGTATCGTGGCTTGTAAAAAATCTTGATAACAAACAGATGTATTTTTCCATCGGTGGTCATCCGGCGTTTATGGTCAAGACCGACGAGAGAGGGACTTTTTCCGGAAATTACCTGCAATTTGACAGCCATGAAACTCTAATTGCCACGGATTTTGCTGATGGGCTGGTACAGGATGCGACTCATGAGATCAAGCTGGATGAGGATGGCTGCATGGCGATCGACGAGCATACATTTGATAACGGCGTTCACATTATTGAGCATGATCAGGTACAAAAAGTATCCCTGCTTGACAGTGATAAAAAACCATATGTCACATTGGAGTTTAGCACACCGATTGTCGGCATCTGGTCACCCGAGAAAAAGAACGCGCCTTTCCTGTGCATAGAGCCCTGGTACGGGAGGGCTGATGCCGCGGGTTTTAACGGCGATCTTCAGGAGAGAAAATATGAGCAGAGTTTGGAACCGGGTGAAGTATTCCGTGGCGGCTACCAGATGAAATTCGATTGATTAAAATCATAATCCCCTCGGAGGAATTTGTGTGAATCAGGTTTGTCAAAAAGTTCACTATATATTTTGTATTTTACAGGAGGCAAACAGGCATGACTTGCAGTAATTGCGGAGCAGAAAATGAGAGTAACGCAAAGTTCTGTCACGTATGTGGATTTCCGATAGTTCCGGAATCCGAGAGACCGCATCCCGAGCAGTCGGATGGCGAGGGACGGGATACATTTGCGGAAAACAATACATATTATGATTCTACAACCGAAATGTCGTGGTCAGAAGCGGAAGAAATGAAACGGCGTGCGGAACAGAAACAACCGGAAACGCCGGTTTATGATCGGAATAATGAGAGAATTCAACCCGGACAGGGACAACCGACGTACAGTCAGAATTATCCGGGAGCACAGCAGCCGTATGGATACGGGATGAGCCAACCAAACCAGCCTCTTTACGGTATGGCCGGACCGGTTCCGCAACATCAAAATCAGTATTCGGCTGCATCAATAGTCGGACTGATCATGGGAATTGTATCAATAGTGTTTTGTTTTACGTTAATTCTAGGTATCGGATGCGGTGTCGCGGCAATTTGTCTCGGCGCGTCACAGCGAGGAAGGGAAGGGCAGAAAACAATGGCTACCGCCGCATTGGTACTCGGTATTGTAGGTGTTTCGGTGACGGTACTGATTTTTATAGTATTGATAGGTACAGGTTTTTTTGCGGCTGTGATGAACGGGGTAAATACCGGAGGAGGATCGAATTACGATTGGACAGATTATTCGGACTGGTACGACTGGTACGATACGTTTAGTTAATCCGGCAGGGGCGCTCAGGCGCCCTTGTTGTTAATGAAAGGAATACAAATGGGACTATATGAACAGCTTCAGCAATATGTAATGCGTCGGATTGTTCCGATGCATATGCCGGGACATAAACGCAATCCGGCATTTAACATGGTCAATCCGTATGCTATCGATATTACGGAAGTAGAGGGCATGGATGATCTGCATAATCCGACAGGTGTAATCCGCCAGCTCATGGACAGGTTTCGTGAATACTATGAGACAAAAAACACATATCTGTGCCTGAACGGAAGCACCTCGGCTAACATGATAGCCATAGCCTGTGCCTGCAGGCGCGGTGACGTGATCGTAACTGACGCCAATGCGCATCGTTCGGTTGCCCATGCGGTTGATCTGTTAGGATTGA
Source organism: Eubacterium sp. (assembly GCA_017614395.1). Lineage (GTDB taxonomy): Bacteria > Bacillota > Clostridia > Lachnospirales > Lachnospiraceae > Eubacterium_F. The sequence continues at coordinate 5,164 of JAGABX010000136.1, read as the reverse complement.
AATCCGTGAGAATAGTTCGGCCTGATTTAGATGAACAGGTAAAACCGCAGGATAAACTAAAGCCGGATGATCCGGACACTAACAACGAGTCGCCCAGCCATATCCCCGGTCCTATCCGTCCTGAGGATGTGAAGGATATGTTCCATCACCTGGCTACAGCAGGACGCACTCCGGCGGCGATAGTCATAACATCTCCGACCTACGAGGGTGTGGTCAGTGACATCAGGGCAATTGCGGACATAGTTCATCCCTATGGCACGGTTGTTATTGTTGATGCGGCGCATGGCGCTCACCTGACCCTGGCTGCGAGGACTGCCGGATGCCGGATGGACTGGCCTAAACCACCTACGACTATGGATGCGGATTTTGTTGTGGAAAGCATGCACAAAACATTGCCGACATTGACGCAGACTGCTCTCCTGCACAGATGCAGTGATCGTATTGACGATGCGACTGTCATGAATTGGCATGATGTATTTATTACCAGTTCACCCTCCTATGTACTGATGGCATCAATGGATCAGTGCCTGACCTGGATGGAGGGACCGGGCATAGATGCGTTTCGCGTTTATGATGACCGCCTGCGGAAAATCTATGAAGCGGCGGAGAAAACCCGCGTACGCAGAGACGGCATGCATAGGGCAGGTATGAATCTTTTACGAACCGAAAATCGTGATCCGTCGAAGTTAGTGATATGCGGTGACGGGGAACAGGCAGCGATTGCTCTGCGAAACAACGGGATTGAGCCGGAGCGTGTCGAGAAATCATATGTGATCCTGATGACGGGAGCGGCAGATACGGCGGAAAATTTAGAGCGAGTCACAGCACTGGCGCTCAGCTGACGCACGAGTTTGGGATACATTGATTTGAATCATATGAACAGTTTATTACGAGCATAGCTTTATATGCAATCGGGAGGCAGAGCGGAGCATGAACGGAAAACTTTACATAATTATGGGAAAAAGCGCGTCAGGCAAGGACACAGTTTATGCCCGGATTCGTGATCTGCATCCGGAACTTTTTCCCGTGATTCCGTATACGACTCGTCCCATCCGTGAGGGAGAGCGCGAGGGGGAAACATATCATTTTGTCACTGTGGAAAAAATGAACGAAATGCAGGAGAACGGACTTGTTATTGAGAGTCGTTGTTATCACACGGTTCGCGGTGATTGGCATTATTTTACCGCAGCGGATAAACAGCTTGACGGCAACGAGGATCACATAATGATAACAACACTTGCCGGCTACGAACAGATACGCGATTACTTCGGAACTGAGCACGTGGTGCCGATATATATTGAGGTAGATGACGTGACGAGGATCAGCCGCGCGATCGAGCGTGAGAAAAAGGAAGACACCCCGTGCATAGCGGAGGTTTGCAGACGATATTTGGCTGACGAGGAGGATTTTTCACCGGAGAATTTAGAGGCGGCAGGTATCTGGAACAGGGTAAGGAACGATGATCTCAACGAGGCGATTGACGCTGTGAATCGAATCATAGTATAAAAAGTTGCAAACGGGCGCTTTTTATGATATAATAACTTAGTTAAGGCTAAAACGACGGAACATGCTCAGATTACCGGGTTCCGTTTGTGGCGTCTGTGAATGAAACGGAAGGGGGTGACCTCATGGATCAGATCCGCATCGACTCGATGCAGCAAATCAACCAGACGACTGAAACAAAACAGCAGACAGTATCCGATGAGGATTTCAAATTTACCCTGATGTCCAAAATTGAGGAGGACGGATTGGCGGCGCGTCTTGACTCCATGATGAAGGAGATCACCCAGCAGGGGAAAAAGCTCGGCAAGCATATGGACATCCGCGACATGAAACACTACCGCACCCTGATCCGTGAATTTCTGAATGAGGTGGTAAACAGATCGCACAAGTTTTCCCGTGAAAATTTTCTTGACCGGCGTGGACGTCATCGTGTTTACGGCATGATAAAAAGGGTAGATGCTGCGCTCGATGAATTGGCGGGAGAACTGATCAAGGATGAAAAGGACTCTATTGCAATTCTTGACAAGGTTGATGAAATAAGGGGATTGTTGTTGGATATAGTGACGTGAGCGAATAGCGTGAGTCTGGCGTTTGGTCACGCATGTAGAAAAGGAGCCAATATGTTTTCATTTTCGGAAATTGTCGGTCACGAGGAGATTAAAACACATCTGCTCGAGGCAATAAAAAAGAAAAACCCATTCCATGCCTACATATTCGACGGTGATATCGGCGTCGGCAAGGAAACCATGGCAAAAACCTTTGCTGCCGGATTGCAGTGCCAGGATACACATGGGCATGAAAAACCATGCAAGGAGTGCATTTCCTGCCGGCAGGTTGAGTCACTAAATGCGCCTGACGTTATATGGGTAACACATGCCAAGGCAAATTACGGTATTGACGAAATCCGTGAGCAGGTTATCGGAACCATGGATATTCGCCCGTACTCGTCTCCCTACAAAATCTATATCATCCCTGAGGCAGAGAGGATGAACGAGGAGACGCAGAACGCTCTCCTCAAAACAATAGAGGAGCCACCCGATTACGGTGTAGTCATCCTGCTCACAAGCAATATATCGGAACTCCTGCCGACAATTCAGTCGCGTTGTCTCACGATGGAATTTCATCCTCTGAGCAGCGGAATAGTTGAGGAGTTTTTGAGAACACAGTGTCAGGTTCCCGATTATATTGCCAAGGAGAGTGCGGCGTTTGCACAGGGAAACATCGGAAAAGCCATCCGTTACGCTGATGCTTCTGATGAGTTTGTCTCACGCAAGACAAAAATAATTGAGTTGTTGAAATATGTAGAACGCATAGACGTCAGTGATATGGTTGATGCAGCAAAAAATCTCGGAGCTAAACGTGAGGAGCTTCGTGACTATATCGATCTCATGATGCTCTGGTATCGGGATGTGCTGATTTTCAAGGCCACAAAAAACATCAATCAGCTCATTTTTCAGAACGAATCACAGGCAATTGCAGCTGAGGCCGGACGGCGAAGTTATGAGAAAATAGAGGATATTATCCAGGCCTTTGATCGCGCGAAGGTGCGTCTGAAGGCGAATGTAGATATAGACATAACTATGGAATTGATGTTCTCTACCATGAAGGATTGAACCGGGAAGCTTGAAATAGAGATAATAAAACATGATTGATCACGATGGATCACATACGAAAGATTGAAACAGGAAGGAATTACAGATCATGAAAACAGTAGTAGGTGTACGGTTTCGGCAGGCAGGCCGGGTGTATTATTTTGATCCGGGGAAGGATCAGTTGGCTCGTGGACAGCGCGTGATCGTATCGACGGCCAAGGGGATCGAGATTGGTACTGTCATACTTCCCAACACCGAAATTGACGAATCCAAACTGAAGGATAATGTGAAAAAGATAATTCGGATAGCGACGGATAAGGATATTGAAGCGGAAAAAGCAAATCGTGAAAAGGAAGAAGAGGCATTCGGGATCTGCAAAACAAAAATTGCCCGTCATGGATTGGAAATGAAGCTGATCGGAGCTGAGTACACATTCGATCGTAATAAATTATTGTTTTATTTTACTGCGGACGGGCGAGTTGATTTCCGCGAGCTGGTCAAGGATCTGGCGGGAGTGTTTCGTACCAGAATTGAATTGCGCCAGATAGGTGTGCGTGACGAAACAAAAATCTGCGGTGGCATAGGAATCTGCGGACGGGCGTTGTGCTGCAACAGTTACCTTTCGGAGTTTGCCCCTGTTTCAATTAAAATGGCAAAGGAGCAGAGCCTGTCGCTGAATCCGACAAAAATCTCCGGTGTGTGTGGCAGACTGATGTGCTGTCTGAAAAATGAAGAGGCTGCGTATGAGGAATTAAATTCGCATCTGCCGAATGTCGGAGAACGGGTTACTACCTCCGACGGGCTGACGGGAGAGGTACAGAGCGTCAGTGTGCTTAAACAGCGTGTACGTGTGATAGTTGAGCTCGAGGGTGATGAGAAGGATGTCCGCGATTACGATGTGCATGAATTAAAATTCAAACATCGGGGTCCGCGTGAAAAAATCCGCAACAAGCATGACAAGGAAATAGAAAAACTCGAAAAGATGGATCAAAAAGAAGGGGGCTCCAAGCTTAATGAATAACGGCCTTCTTCCCACAGATGAAACCGGACATATGACGATTACATCAGGGGAAACCACCGGTCAGGAGGTGGTGCTTCTTCCCGGCGAGAGATTAGACGATCTCCAGCGTGACGGACTGAGGATCATTCAGAATCCCAAATGGTTCAGTTTTGGCATGGATGCAGTGTTGTTGTCCGCGTTTGCAAGCGCAGATACGGGAGACCGGTGTATAGATCTGTGTACGGGAAACGGAGTGATTCCGTTGTTGATGTCGTCGAGAACACCTGCGGGGCATTTTGACGGATTGGAGATAATGGAGGATATCGCGGAGATGGCGATGCGGTCCGTCAGGTACAATCATCTTGAGGAACGGATAAATATCCGTGCCGGAGATGTCCGGGAGGCAGTATCGATCTATGGGGCTTCAACTTTTCAGGTAGTAACGGTCAACCCTCCTTATCTGACCGAGAACGGTGGCCTGATCAATCCGGATGATCACAAAGCGATTGCCAGGCATGAACTTCGTCTGAATCTTCGTGAGATGCTTGAAACGTCGGTGGGTTTGCTGGAGCCGGGCGGACACTTTTTCATGGTACACCGTCCCTTCAGGATGGCTGAAATACTGCACGAGATGATAATTGCCGGCATTGAACCGAAACGGCTGAGAATGGTACATCCATTCCATGACCGTGAACCGAACATGCTCCTTGTCGAGGGCGTTCGCGGAGGCAATTCAGGCATGGTTGTCGACCGACCCCTGATAATATATAAAGACAAGGGCGTATATACAGAGGAAGTAGAAAAGCTGTATTACGAGTGATTTTGATTAGGGATTATTAGCGTATAGTTTTTAGATGGGAGCAGTTAGTATAAAGATTAGTATGATACGTAAAAATGAGAAACGGAATCCCCATAGTTCCCTCAGAGCAATGTGTATTCCCTTTCGCAAGTGCTAAGTAACCACATGGAGGTATAGACATCATGATTACTTACTACGAAAACTATACGCCCGTAGGCGACGTGACGGTGCTGGGACTTTGCCTGGTTGTCGTAATCCTCATGGCTGTCG
>JAGABX010000135.1 GCA_017614395.1 Eubacterium sp. | reverse complement strand
CCGTTAGTGGATGACTTTGCCATGCCTTCCGAGTATATGTATCATGCCAGAGATACCTGGAAAGAACGCATCCATCCCGAGGATATCCCTTCCTATGAGGAAGCCATCAATGCTATCTTCATTGAGGACGCCGCCCCTGATTTTCGTCGGATCACCTATCGTGCCCGCCTGGAAGACGGGACATATATCGTATGCAGTCCCCGCGGATTCGTCCTGAACGATTCGGAGGGCGAGCCGGAGTACTTCGGCGGGATCATCATTCCGGAGTAAGGAGGGCACCACAAATACTCGCTGCGTTTACCAGCATATATCCGACAGGATTCGCACAGATATAATCGACAATTCTCCTATATAAATGTTGACAGTTCCATCGACTCGCATCCCTCCTGATTTTGGCAACATCCCTCCAAAAATCAGAAAACGTGAAGGGTCACTACAGACCACGAGAATGGCTACACTGTCGAGCGGTCAATATGGATGTCCGATCGATCGGCCGCACCCGGTATCATCAAAGCGATACCGAGTGCCAGGTACAGTATTCGGCTCAGAATATAGCCGGCGCTGAGCGAAAAAGCGGGTTCGGCGCTGCCCGCGAATGTGAGCTCCGCAGACATGGATTCATAGTATCCGGCGCCGTTGATGTCCCATCCGTAACCATTTAGGACAAACGAAGCCGCGATCAGAACGCCCATAAAGACGAAGAGCAGTATCGGGCTTTTCCGGCCGAACAGCCCGCCGGCCCCCAGGATCAAAAAGAGACAGGGAATTACAGTAAAGCACCAGCTCACGACATATTCACCGATTGCGGTCTCGCCGAACAAAGCATACATAAACACAGATCCCATGATAAAGATCAACAGGTTGAGCAGGAGAAAATAGCCACCGATGATCACGCTTTTTACGAGGATTCTTTTACGCGTCGAGACCCCGGTCACGTTTGTCAGTATTTCCGCCTTTTTCAGTCGGCCGGAAAAAGTCGTTGCCAGGATGAGAAGCGTGGCGAGCATCGAAAACAGCGTCATCGTGCCCTGATACTTACCGATGCTCCAGCCGGAAAAAGGAGCCGTGTCTGAAACTCCGAGGATGATATCCGTTGACAGGATATAATAGGCATAGAGAAGGACGGCTATCGTTACAGCCAGCACATAGGGCTTGATCAATGTGATGCGAAGTTCGTATTTTAATATCTTATTCAATTTCCAAATCCTCCTTTGTCAGTCCTGACACATCGAGGAAATCCTGAAATGTCGTTGGATTTTCAACGGTTCCGAAGGCACCACCGTTTTCATACAGTTGTTTCAAAACGTCGTCCATGGCTTTTTCCCCGCCGAGTTTTTTCTCCGCCGCAAGCAGCATCAGTGGCATGCGGCTGTACTTATTGATCGTTTGCTCCGACTCAGTGATATTCGCACGGTAGCTTTCGGGGAGGCGATCCAGGTATTCGGGGTGGCGGAAATAAAAGTTATTATTCTGATGCCGGACTTCCTCCATCCAGCGATCCACGTAATACTTTTTTGCATACAGTTCGCCGTACTTTTCCTTGATGATCCGGTAGGTTGTATATACCGTAAGTCCCTCCGCTGACCAGAGTCCATCGTCATCGAGCCAGCATCCCATATACCCCCAGAACAGATGGATGATTTCGTGCATAAAGGTTTCGTTCAGGTTACCGCCGGCATTTTTATCATGGAGCGCCTTCGGTGACATAAAGGCTTCATTCATATAGACCCATCCGTAACCGGCTCCGCCGCCGCTGTAATCATTGCTGATTTGTTGGATACAGATCGAATTCGCATCGGCGGAACCCTTCAATTTCCCGTAATGAGAATCACAAAAATTCATCACATCGCTAACGGCATCGTCCATGTGGTTTTCTTCAACAAGATTTTTGTAACGGTTGCCGTATTCAAATACCGTATCAAGGTCCGGGTAAGCGATCGAATCCACCCGGTACGGTGCGGATATGATCTCGGGAGCGTAACCATCCGTTTTCCATTTGACAGTGCCGTCCGGATTCTCCGAAACCTTCTCCATCACATACCCCCATGAGGTCGGAACATGGTCGGACGGAACATTGATATAATAGGATGATTCATCTTGCATGAGACCTCGGAACTCGGGAACAAGGGTCTCCGATTCCAGTTTAATATAGTCCGGTCCGATGGAACTGTAAAACGTATACCCGTCTTTCTGATAAATCGAATTGGATATGGCCGGATAACCCCCGTATTCGATGACGAGTTTGCCGCTCTTTTTTCCGCCGGTATGAATTACACCCTTTTGCTTGGCCAGATTCAGATTGTCATTATCCTCGTAATCATAATCGGTTTCATAAGCGAGCGCTTCGCCGTCGAGTGTTACCTTTTTCACGTCGATACCGGAATGGATGCAAAATTGTAAATCATCATCGGTAATCTCTTTCATATCTGCCTCAAATCGCCCGGAGAGCGTGCCGAGAAGCGTGTTGAAACTGACATCCGTCTCCATTTTTAGGGCTTCACCCTGATAAGGCATCTCTTCATATGTATTATCCATCGACCATTCACGGACCGGTGAGTGATCGATGAACGGCTCCTTGATCACCAGGATCGTTGCCAATCCGGCGAACAGGATGACCGGGATATATTTTAACGGTCGTTTGCAATGGATCCCAAGGGATCGGAGAAACCCGAACTGATATTCTCTCACGAAAAAGCGCGAGAGCATGTAAAATGCGATAAACGCGCATAGCAGTATCACCCGTGTGTAGAGCTGAAAACGGACGATCCCGAACGAACCGAAAGCGTCCGACACCTCGATAAACTGCGGTGCATTCCATCGAAAAAAAACATTATTTTCGATAAACGGCGTGAATTGTGCCACGGTCAGCAGCACCATCACGATCAGCGAAACGGTAACACTTTTTGAGATCAGATACAGACCCTCGCACAGGAGCAATGTTATCAGAATGCCCGGAAGCATCGAGATAAACGTATACAGAAGATACAGACGGAAATCAAACAGATATTCCGTTTTTACCATGACAACCGGCAGATAGACGGCCGCGCTGAGGATGTAGGTGCCTGTTACGATCACTATATGACTCAAAAGTCTCGCAGTAGAAATCCGCTCCTCCTTCGCGTAGGTTTTTACCATGCCGAGAATTGCGTTCTTTTTATTCCGGTTCGCTTCCAGAATCAGGCCGGCTCCCCCGATCAGCGATCCGAGCAGTCCGCCCAGACAAAACGGATAAATAATATAGCTCATCCCGGCGGATGAAAAATCCGAAAACAGGTAAACACCAAACGTTTTCTTTAAAAATCCACTGTATCCGAGAGCAACGGACAGTATGTTAATACAGATCAGCAAATACGTCTTTTTACACTTCAGCAATCTCCGGAGCTCGGCTCCGGTCAGTCTCAAAGTCTGTCTCATGATCCTCACCTGTTTCCTTTTATTTTTACACAATACAGATATGCGTCTTCCAACGTCGGTTCACATTTTTCCACATAATCCGGCAGATCGTTCCCGACGATCCGTGTGAGCACGCCGTTTCGCGTGTTTACCTTGGACACGATCTCGGTATCCGCCGGGAGTACGTCATCCACCTTGCGAATATAGGAGCCCACATGATCGATCGTTTGCCCGATCAGTTCCGCCGGTGTTCCGTCATAGAGGATGCAGCCGCCGTAGATCACCAGAACGCGGTTGCAGACCGCCTGCACGTCGT
>JAGABX010000134.1 GCA_017614395.1 Eubacterium sp. | reverse complement strand
TCCTCGCCGTCTTCACCGGTGACTCGCTGGTCAACGGTCATGACACGATAACCCGTTTTCCTACCGGGAACAAACGGGTATTCAGAGAGGAAACCGAGCCGTATATCATGTCGTTGCCTGACAATATTGTGATCTTCCCGGGACACGGGGATCCTGCACGGCTGTCAGAAATAAAGGAATACGCGATTATCTAGACTCATGCTTTGGTGTTAGCAGTAATTCTCCATACCAGCTTGCAACATGACATCGGCTTGCAACCGGTTTTGGCAACAATACACCCAATAATTGTAACTGCACAATTTAACAAACAGTCTCTGCGAGAGCACAACGCAGAGCCCCACAACCTGCGTATTTACTGCGTTCTCAGGTTGCATAGTATTTGTTAATTCTATTTATAACATCATTTATATACACCATCTTTGGCATCTTAAATCTGAATCCCGACTAATTTGAATCGTGGATTTATCGCTTATTGTCTCCTTTTTTAAGAATTTATCCTGTCCTCATTCAATTATTTCTTGATGCTCCATTTCATTTTTTCTTAAATCCTCTTCGTGTGTAATAAAAAATGATGGACCGCTTAATTTCGTTGATCCATCATTTTATCATTTTAAAAAGCAGCAGTATTTAGGGCAAAACTCAGGTTGTAACAAAATATAACATTTTTGAATACCGAGGTTCAATTACCATATAATTCCTACTTTTTCTTGTATCTCGCATCTCTGAAACTCCCGACCTTCGTGAGTTTGTCCTCATCCAGCAACCGTTTCAGTGTTACCTCCACTGTCCTGACACTCACGTCAGGCAGGCGTTCCATTATCTCAGATTTTGAAACCGGCACATAAGTATTCATGAGAATGGCCTCGATCCGTTCCTGTTTGCTGGCCTTTTTACGCGAAACCTCTACAAAATGGTCATCGAGCTCGTGATATCCCCGAACCGCAATCTGCAACATAAACTCCGCAAATGGTATGTAATTGTTTTCACGATCTGCCCAATTATCTGAGGATTTCTCCAACGCAGAGTAGTAATCATCTTTGCGTTTTTCGGTTAATTTCTCCGATGAGATATAACTACCCGCATCATAACCGTTTTTCAGCATCAAAAAGTTCATCAGGAGACGCGATATTCTCTCATTCCCCTCAGCAAACGGCTGAATGCAGAGAAAATCAAGCACGACACAGGGTATCAGGAGAAGTTTCGGCACCTCCTCGTCGGCAATTGCTACGTTATATGCGCGAATCATTTGCTCCAGTGCAACCGGAATGTCCTCCGCACTGACCGGATTGAGACGCACACGGTTGGAATCATCCTCTCCCATACCAAACAGGTACACATCCTCGGTCTTGTAGGTTCCGGCCTCCTGCGGTGATGCCTCACTGAAAATCATCTTGTGCAGGTTTCTGATCAGCTCCTGGTTGAATTTCAGTTTTTCATGTTGAATGTTTACCAAATTCAACGCATCCTTGTATCCTACGATCATCTTCTCATCACGCGAGGTCGGACGATCACCCTCGATCAGTCCCTCTATCCTGGCGTCAGTCGCTCCGATCCCGTCTATGGCATTACTTGAGCACACGGACTGGAACACTACTTTTTCACGGAGAGAGGAAAAAGTCCCCGCATTCGTCTTTTTGTAATACTCCTCCTTCGTCCGCAGCACAGCAACATCCTCTATCTGCGGGATCAGCCGCCCCGGTACCTCACCTTTTAAAAAACCGTAATCATATTTTCTCATTCTAACTCTCCTTCCAGTTCCCCGTATGCCTTCTTTCCGCTCCTATTACGGGGGATACTGTCAATCTTTTTCACAGAAAAAGCCTTTGGATTCAGTCCCGTCTTGCCAGCGATGAAATCGGCTACCTCGGATTCACCGACAGAACCCGTAACAAAAACGGCCATCTCGTCGTCCTCACCGGTACATGCACACTCGACGTCGAATTTCTTTTCTATCAGCTCCTCACATTCATCCAGATTCACACGGTTTCCGTATATCTTCAAAAACCGCTTTTTCCGACCGACTATGAAGAAATATCCGTCCTCATCCATCTCCGCTAAATCACCGGTATGCAACACGCCTTCATTCTCATCTCCCCTGCACAGATCCGAAAGCACCGTTGCGTATCCGAATGTCACATTCTGTCCTTGATATACCAATTCACCCGGTACATGCGGCTGAACAATCTCATTCCCCTGCTCATCCTCTAACGACAACGCCCCTCCGGGAATTGCCACACCTATGCTTCCTGCTTTTTCTACCGAGCGGACATACGGCACGTACGCCATGCGCGCAGTTGCCTCTGTCTGCCCGTACATAACGTAAAACCGCTTTCTTGAAAACTGTGCGTATTCAGCAAACTCCTTATGCAGTTCCGGTCCCAGTCGTCCGCCCGCCTGAGTCATGTATTTGAGCGACGGCAGCATCATTCTGCTGAACTTCAGTTTCTTCAGCATCTCATAGGTATACGGCACTCCCGCGAACGAACTTGCTTTTTCTTTTTTGAAAAAGTCCCAGAACTCCCTCTGCATTATGCTGATATCTGTCAGAAGCAGCTCCGCTCCCGCCAGCAGATGTGAATTGATCACCGAAAGCCCGTATGTATAGGACATGGGCAGTGTCGTTATCGCACGGTCAAACTCCCCTATCTCCAAATAATCAACGATAGCGGCCGCATTGACAACAACATTTTTTTCACTCTGACGAACCAGCTTCGGAGAACCCGTCGAGCCGGAGGTCGTCATCAGCAATCCCAATTCCGGATGGAGACGTGGTCGTTTTCCTTCATTATATTCCTTCTGTGTCGGTTCTTTCGCCAGCTCCACGATTTCTTCATAACTCTTCAGACGCACGAGATCGTAATCATACCGGTCAAACCTGACCTCACCGGAGGTTTTAGAAGTAACATTGACCTTGGTACCGATTCGTGAAGACACCTTTTTCGCGGCATTGACACGCGCAGCCTCAGCCTGACGTGCAATCTCGTCATCTCTCTCAGCCAGCGCCGAGGAGGATGTGCCACCCGAGGTCTCAATCTGCCAATGATCGACAGCCGGTCCGGCCTGCGGAGACGACATCCACACATAGTCCGGATCATAGGTGTCTATCAGTGTCTGCAGCAATTCCTCATCAATATCAGCGTTCAGCAGCAGCGGAACACACCTCGCCGACATGATTGCCGCATACCCCGCCACCGAAGCAATATTATTACGGCACAGACAGAAAACCAATGATCTCTCCGGCAATCCCATGATCGCCTCCCGGCAAAGCCCCGTCAACTCACCATAGGTAAGCACTGCTCCGTTATCCTGAACCGCTGCCGGGTTCATCTTCCGCTTATTCTCGATATCCAAAAACATCGATCTGTCCCTCCTGAGATTATTTTATAACATTACTGAAATCCAAATAACCCACCTATGCTGTCAATCCCGCCGGATGCCTCCACCTGAAAACCTGCGAACTTTTGAACGTTTCTCTGGTTTATTACGCCAGCAATTCCCTGATATGCTTCTGCACCAGATTATTTAAAAAGTCTGTCCTCTCCTGCGGCAGATTAAATGTCTCATGCCGCCTCATCGGTACGTCCACTAAATCCTTCAACCGGTCACGTGTCACACCATCCAACATCCACCGGCCGACCGTAACAAAATCTCCGCCGAGCTTGTGACCTTTTTCACGTATATACTCGGAATCCTCCGTCAGATCATCCGGCATCGCCCTGGCCAGCATTGACATGTTATGATCAAACACCGGCGCAAATCGTTTTATCTCAAATGTATCATTATCTACTATAAACCCGAAATTTCCGTAATGCCTGTCCTCATTCAGTATGACCGAATCCAACACCAACATGTGGCGGAAATCATCAGCAAATCCGTAGGAATCGAAAACATCGAGCAGTTCATCATAATCATATGATTTATCTTCCAGATATTTATAAATCGGCACAAACCCCTCATCCGCTGTCGTAAACATCCGGCATCGTGAAACAATGTTCCCCTTAAAATCCACCAGGTCATACGGCACACTGTCATCACAGATTGCCTGTGCATACTGTGATGCATAAAACTCGGAATACATCTCTTTTCCTGCATTAGCAAATCCGGAGCTCCCTTTTTTATACAGAAATATCCCATCACTCTCCTGGATCCAACATTTTTCAAAAGACCCTTCAGATGTGAACTCCGGTGAAGTGGTAGAGAGTTTCAGCCCGTGCAGCCCCTTCTCAAATGATGTTTTTGAAACAACATCCATGAACTCGTTGTCATACAGGTTGACTTTATCCCATGTCAGATCCGAATCTGCAGGTTTCACCCACAACGAATCATTCAAACCCAACCCATGTGTCATGTCGGCAAAACCCTTGACATCTTCGATCTGCCACTCCTTTAACCATTTTACCAGGTGTTCCTTGTGCTTGGCATAGTTTCGGCGATCCAACCACACACCTATGCTTCCAAATCGTGGTGGCAACAAACTATCATCAACATACCTCTCGATCTCTTCGCAGGTATGTCTCCCTGTCAATTGACCTAGTTTCATAACAAACAGCACCAGTTTCCTGTCCTTGTTCATCAGAAGGTATTCATCCATGGCCTTACCCTCCTTCCGGAAACTCATATATCTATCACCCCATCCGAGTCCGCGTCGCCCGAATGTTTGGAATAATGCTCCGTCTCGTCTATGCACGACAGCACCGGGCCGCCTTCATCCTCTGCCCATGCCTGCCGTATCCGCCGCCAATCCTTTCTCGTGTTGCAATTTGTCCAATTACGCAACTCCCGCAACACGATACGCTCCTCCTCGGGCAACCGATCCAGATACCCCTGCACAATCAACAGATTTGTCTCGTCATAATAATTCTCCCGAAAATCATCATTTGCAGCGGCCAATGCATCCATATCGCGGAACTTCCACATCTGTGCAGAGTTTAATATGCACCAGAACGGTTCCTCAATCTTCAGCATGCCGTGATCGGCGTTAAACGCATAGTGATACTCGCCGTCATCCCTCTGATAGAAAACTACTGCTTTTTCCGAATAAATCGGTTCCCTGCAATAGGTAAGCACCGTCGCATCCGACTCAACAACAGCCTCAAATGATGCAGGATCCGTATCCACATCACCCTCGACAAATACGATCTCATCCGGATTGTAACTGAATGCTTTTTCCAATCCTTTATAAAGGCTGTATCCGGAATTCAGATCCTCATAGTGTTTATTAAAAATGAGCCGTATGCGTTCCCGCCACTCATCCGGAATAACCGGTGAAGCGATATACGCCTGCAGCTCCTCATACCGATACCCGCCGACGATGATTATCCTGTCGGCAAAATCACATTTTTCCAGCAGATGATACAGCAATGTTTCGTGCTCATCTCCTTCGGAATAAATCATCTTCAGGGCACAGTCCGCCTCGGAATATCCTTCGTTGAACCGTCCCGACACACCCGCCGCGGTAATGATCGCTATGCGCATACTAATCCTCCGTTTTTCTGTCACCCTTATTGCAACTCATCACTATCGTCCTATTATCGCATATATTCATCCGTATGTCAAGAAACGACACTTTTTGTCAAAAATGTTGAAATTCACCATGGATCATTCATTCAAATACCAAAAATCTCCATCAAATCCGCATCCTCGATGATCCGGTCACTCGGAGCCTCCGCGTTCTGAATCATCCTCTCGATACGGCTCTCCAGCGCCACGCCGACAAAGCGATCTACCTCAATCCCCCGCAAACGAAAAAATAGGAGCGGGTCCTCATCAAATCGCACGCCGATACCATAGAGCGTAGCCGCCACATGCTTACACATCAACGCCCAGTCCGGGCAGGAGCAGGAAAATGAAATCTCCTTTGGCGTCGGAAACAGACCATCCCCACTCATAAACAGCTCTTGTAGCTCCACCGGAATCCGTCCGGACAGCAGCTCCTCTACATTTTTAATCTGACTACCGCACCGATCGATGATCTGCTGGCAACGTTCCTCTGACAGCCTGCTGATCCGCACCTCCACCTTGTAGGGCGCCTTGCGCCGTCCCTGAACCCGTGCTTCGACACGCCCCTCCGAAATCTGCAAATCCACCACTGTGCCCGTCCTCACATACCTTTTCCCCCGATCAATCCGACTGGAAAAGTCCGCATACCGTTCCAGATTTGCACACCATGCCTTACCCCACCAGCTCTTAGTAATGGCGCGTCCGCTCACAATGATAGGATGCAACTCCTTGCCCTTCTTTTGACTGCGTTTAGCCGTTTCACTCGCTTTTTTCTTCAGACTCTCCTCACTCGGTTGATCATAAACGGGTATATCCCAGTATTTACTCATACCCCATCATTCCTCCCATATGAAATGCTTTGCACACCATGGGCACACGCGTCCTACGATATGCAAGCATGTTCAGTCTATCTCGCAACCATTCCTAAAACACTCATGCATCCAGCCGTAACAGATTCATCAGTTCCTCATCGTTCATCTCCGTGATCCAGTTCTCACCGGAGGATGTTCCGATCACATTCGATGCCAATTCCGACTTGTCGCGTATCATCGCGTCGATTTTCTCCTCAATGGTTCCCTTGCAGACCATCTTGTGCACCATCACCTTTTTATCCTGTCCGATCCGAAACGCCCGATCCGTTGCCTGATTCTCCACAGCCGGATTCCACCAGCGATCAAAATGAATGACATGATTGGCCTTGGTCAGATTCAGTCCGGTCCCACCTGCCTTCACCGATATCACGATGTACGGCACATACGCCTCGCCCTGAAACGCCTCCACGATCTTGGCACGGCTTTTTACGGGCGTTCCGCCGTGCAGGACAAATCCCTTGCGCCCGAACACTTTTTCCAAAAAGGAATCCAGGTACGGTATAATCTCTCGGAACTGGGTAAAAACAAGTACCCGCTCACGCTTCTCCGCAATCGTCTCGCAGAGATCCCGCAGCATCTCGAATTTTCCGCTCTCCTTGGCGTCATACACCTCCTGGCCGAGATACTGATCCGGGTGATTGCAGATCTGTTTCAGCTTCTGGATTGCTGCCAGTACGATACCGCGACGCTCGATCCCTTCGGACTCACAAATGCGTCTCTCGATATTTGCCACAAACTTGCGATACAGTACCGTTTGCCTCTTCGACGGTGTCACATAATCAACATTCTCCACCTTGTCCGGCAGATCCGAGATGATCTTTTTATCCGTCTTCACACGCCTCAGCATGAACGGCGCGATCATGTTTTTCAGCCTGGCATATCCCTCCGGATGCTCTTCAAGCCGCCTCGTAAAGTCCTTGAACTCCTGCCTGGTCCCGAGCAGACCCTGATCCAGAAAATCAAACAACGACCATAGATTTCCCAACTCATTTTCGATTGGAGTACCGGTCATGGCAATCCGCATCTTCGCAGGGATACGCTTGATCATTCGCGTCTGTTTGGTCCCCGGATTCTTGATCGCATGCGCCTCGTCTAATATCAGACAATCCCACTCGATACCGGCAAAAGCGTCCATCCTCACTGTCATCCCGTAGGTTGTGACAGATAAAAAGGACAAATTCGACCCGCTCCCGATTTCGGCATCCATATTCTGCGCGCCCCGGCCGTGATACACCGTGATCGGCATCGACGGGGTAAACTTCTCTGCTTCCTTCTGCCAGTTGCCGATGAGAGACGCCGGCACGACGAGGAGCACGTGAGCATTCTTGTTTTTTCGTCTCAGATTTTCAAGATATGTCAAAACCTGCACAGTTTTTCCGAGGCCCATATCATCCGCAAGACAAGCACCGAAACGAAGCTTGTCCATGTAGCGCAACCATTCATAGCCCTCCGACTGATAGGGGCGAAGCGTTGCCTTTACCGTAACCGGCGGCTTTGTTTTCTTGAGCCCGGACGGGTTCCGCATGTCCGTGAGCAATTTTCCAAGCCAGGCACCGTTTGTTACCAGCGGATGGTCATCCTCCTCGCCATCATCCCCCGATACCGCAATCCCGCTGCGAAGTGCCTCAAGCAGTGTCACTTCACCGCCGAGATTCTGTACCTTTTTCAGTAATTCCTTCAGTTTTTCATGATTGACAACCACCCATTTCCCTTTGATCATCGCCAATCCTTCCGCTTGCTGTAACAGCATCCGGATCTCATCCTCGGTCAGCATCACGCCATCAACCATCAGCGACGGCTTCAGTCCGATCAGGGTCTCCAACCCCAGATATGTAGGTTTGTCATCACCCATGCTGATTGACATCGAAACAGACGCAGCATGTCGTTTCCACCAATTCGGAACCCGGCACACAACTCCTGTCTTTTCTATCGCCTCCACATCGCATAAAAAGCGAAATGCCTCCGGCACATTCAGTCTCAGCGGATGGAACAACTCGCCGCTTTCGACAAATTCACCAATCAACGGCGAAACATCTGCCACTCTCTCAAGACACGAAAGCAATTCGATCAGTTTTTCATTATTTCCGGCAAACTCTGTCAACGCGTACTGTAACGGAACATGCTTCACCCTGTTTTCGTCGGTTTTTGTTCCGTACGTTGCCAAAAAAGCAAAGGGAGCCTCCTCTCCCTTGTTCTCGACCAGATGAAAAAAGATGCGCTCCGGCGCCATCAGATTCTGGCTTTTTTCCGACAGATAATATGCCACCGATCCATCGTAGTCCCGTATTTCCTCGGCAAACACATCGCGCAGGCGCGCATACATAACTCCGAGCCACGGCCCTGTCACATACTCCGATCCCACAGCAAAGGGCACACTGTGAAGGAGTTGCTCCACCCTGTCAGAAGGCAGTTCTATCTCGATATCCTCCCGCATCAGTTCCAGATCCGGCTCACCGGTGAGATCCTCGATAAAACCGGCTGCCACCTGTAATAAAAAACGCCCTGTCGCATCCGTACCGACCGGACACTCCAAAAAGGCGTTATGATACAAATCTCTATAACGAACCTCAGAGGATTCCTCCTTCTGAGCCTTCCCATCGATGCGTTCACGATAAAACCCTCCCTCTGCAAACCAGTAACGAAACGCATCAAACGGCACTGTTTTTTTCACTGTTATTCCTCCTTCCGGATCAACCTTTTTGCTGATATTATCGTCCAAATCATCCTGTTTACGTACTATTATTGCATGTTTCAGCAAAAAAGTCAACGGAGTTTTTCTACTTTTTGTCAAATCAGATAAAAACTGCACATGATTTTTGTCGTTTTTTTTGTCATATTCTACAAATATTCTCTTGTATTTTTGTCAAAACAGTGCTATAATCTCCCTGGGAATAGCTACTCGGGCTCGCATTTTCAATCAGGGAAGGAGCAATCGCTATGGAATTGCATCGAAAAAGTCGTGAAACAATAATAAACTGGTACAAGGAGGACAAAAACGCTCTCCTCGTTCGCGGAGCCAGGCAGGTAGGAAAAACGCACCTGATTCGAAGCGTTCTGAACGAACTCCACTGCGACTGGCTGGAGATCAACCTCATTGAAAAGCCGGAGGCCATTTCTGTCCTTGAGAGTGTAAAATCAGTCGATGATATGATCATAGGACTGTCGACCATATCCGGGCACACTCTGAAAAAGGGGGAAACCGTACTCTTCATTGATGAGGTTCAAAAATACAAGGATATGGTGACCAAAATCAAGTTCCTCGTTGACGAAGGGAGTTTTCGATATATTCTGAGTGGATCACTGCTCGGAATCGAGCTGACGAATCTGGAATCAGCGCCGGTCGGCTACATGAACATCCTGGACATGTATCCACTTGATTTCGAGGAATTCCTGCAAATATCAAACATCGACGAGGATACCCTGTCCTATCTGGAGCAGAATTTTATCGACAAAACGGCAGTAATGGATGCTGTTCACGACAAAATGATGGAAATGTTCAGACGCTATCTCGTTGTCGGCGGAATGCCGGCGGCCGTCAGCGCATTTGCCGAAACGAGCGACCTGAACAAGGTGGTTGAAATTCACAACAACATCCTTTCCCTATACAAAATGGATTTTACTCAATATGAAGAAAATGAGAAAAAGCTACTGATCACACAAGTCTACGATTTGATACCGGCAGAGCTGCAAAAACAGAACCGCCGATTCATCGTGACAGACTTGAAAAAGGGACTCCGTTTTGATCGAATGGAAAACACTTTCCTGTGGCTGGAAAAATCCGGCGTTGCCATAGGAACGTACAATGTCAGCGCGCCCTGTCTCCCGCTGTTGATAAACGAAAAGCAAAGCCTGTTCAAGCTTTTTCTGGCAGATGTCGGATTGCTCACAACCATATACGGAATGCACACGAAAGCAATGATCCTGCAAAAGGACAACAAACTGAACGCCGGCGGAATCTACGAAAACGCCATTGCACAGGAATTAAAAAGCAAGGGATACAAAACCTACTATTACAATTCCAACAAAAACGGTGAATTGGATTTTTTAATTGAATCAAACGGGCATGTTTTACCCCTTGAGATCAAGAGCGGTAAAAAGTACACCATTCACTCCGCTCTGAACAAAAGCATAGAATGTGAAGAATATGACATTCAGGAGGGCATTGTTCTGGCCGACTGCAATGTTTCATCAAACGGCAGAATCCAATACCTGCCAATATACATGATCATGTTCATGAAAAACGACACAGAAACAATCAACCTTGATCCGGTTGTTTTCTGAAACAGATCATGGCGTTCCCCGCTTTTTTCATTTTTAATGATTGCCAAATTCCTCCCTGTGGTTGAACGACAATATCCTTGACAATCTATGGGCTATGACAGAAACCTCATAAACGCTTCCTTGTTTTCCCTTGCGCTCGTTGTCGGACGTCCGAGATCGTCCCGGGATCCCGGCGAACTCATTACTTCAATAAAAACAGGCCCTCCCTGTCTCTCAGTCCGTTCCACGCTTGTAATCTTCTTCAGTATAATATCCAATTCAGCCAGGCTCTCCGCCCGATATGAGCACGCATAACCCATGCTTTCAGACAGTTTCTTCAAACTCATGTTTCGGGTTGCTGCCGGCTGCCCACCGACTGTCTCGTGAACTCCGTTATTAATAACAATATGAATCAGATTATCAGGCGCGGCGTTGCTTATCACTGCCATCGCTCCCATATGCATCAGCGCTGCCCCGTCTCCGTCTATACACCACACGCGTCTGTCCGCTTTCTGCAACGCAATTCCCAGTGCAATAGACGAACAGTGTCCCATCGAGCCTACAGTGAGAAAATCCTTACCATGAATATCCGACACATGCACAGCGTCCCTCTCCCTAATTTCAAAAAGCTCCCGACTCGCTTTCCCCGTTGTACTCACGATCGGATCATCACCGGAATATCGTACAATGGTTTCTATTATCTTCTCACGAGTGGGATAATTATCATATACCGAAACACCTCCGTCATCGATATCACCACGATCAAAACGTTCCGCACCATCTGTGTTCGAATCATTGTTTCCCGACAACGTCCCGTCATATGCAAGCGCGCCCTTCCTCACAACAATCGCCACACTTTTTCCGGTCAAAATCCGTTTCTGCCATGCACTCATCCAATCACGAAGTTCCTCCTCCGTCGTATCCTTTGAAAGCACCCTGTATTCAATATCCATGACATCCAGCAGTTCACACGTTATCTTTCCCTGATAGATATGCTGAGGCTCGTCATGCACACCCGGCTCCCCTCG
Organism: Eubacterium sp.; assembly: GCA_017614395.1. GTDB lineage: Bacteria > Bacillota > Clostridia > Lachnospirales > Lachnospiraceae > Eubacterium_F. The sequence continues at coordinate 5,722 of JAGABX010000134.1, read as the reverse complement.
CCAACCGATCACAAAAATGCACGGAATCCCGTACACCTCATCCGACAGCAACGACGCCATCGGATTGATCGCATTCCCCTCGCCTGAATTCTGCATATAAACAACAGGAACACGCCCCGTCGCCATATGGTATCCGGCAGCAATACCAACCGCATTCCCCTCATTCGCCGCGATGATATGATGCTTCGGATCCGTCCCGTAATAATCCAATAAAAAGTCACAGAGTGCCTTCAGCTGACTGTCCGGCACTCCTGTATAGAAATCCGCTCCTAATTCTCTAAAAAAAGATTCTGCCCGCATTTATATAACTCCTTAATATGTATCAGTCGGCTTTTTCCCTGCGTAACTTCTCATCATCATAACAGCGTGCTTCTACATCTAGTAGATAGCAGCGTCTCACAGAACTGACGGTTTCGCGTCGATATATTATCTCCCTCATCATCAAAAAAAAGCACACGAATCCAGACATACATACATAATTGATAAATGATTCTGTTGCGGATCATAGCCGTAAAATAGATTATTCTCCATGACAATAAACTTGTCATCAATCAAACTGTTATAATAGGGAACACCTCCGAAAACGTAAAAAGTACGGACCTTATCCTCATTTGAAAAACCCGTGTAAATACCCTCTCACACTATCCTTCAGTCCTCTCTTCGCCATCCAGCCCGTATCCATCCTGATCTTCTCCACAGATGGCTGAAGTGACACAAACGGTTCCGGATCATTACCATATACAATCTCCGTGCCGGGATTAACCATCACATGTAACTCCTCCGTGAACTCCCGTAGCGGTTTGTAATCCCCATTTGCAATATTATAAATATTCCCGGAAACTCCGCGCTCGCCCAACGCAATCAAAGCATCTGCCGCATCATAAACATCAAGATAATCCCAATTTTGTTTACAGGACGATAATGAAAAAGCCTCTCCCCGCTTCAAAGATGCGTACAAATCCGGCAACATCCGTCCGGAAGGCTCATATTTCCCGATCACACTGAAAATACGCCCCCATATCCAATCCACCCCTAACTCCATAGCTAAGGTTCGACTCAGATAGCAGGCAGCCACCTTCGCTGAACCATAATGACTAAACGGGGACAATTTCCTGTCCTCATATATCGTCTCATCAGGTGGAACAACACCATACTCGGCCTGAGATCCGGTACAAACAATCCTATGGCATCCAATAGACTCCGTGGCTCTTACCGCATCCAACGTATATTTCACATTGCTATATTGCTTTTCAAAAGCCTTCCCACCGGTCCATGCCAGATGAAAAAGAATTCCATAGTCATTATCACCAATCTGAGGAATGAACTCAGAAAGATTCGATAATTCTTTCAAATCCATTTCAACCATGTGAACCGATCTTCCCAACAAGCTCAATCGAGCATTATGCTCAGATTCAGGACGGACGATGGCATACACTTCATATCCGTTCTCAATCAACTGCTCAACCAGAATCGCCCCGGTAAACCCGGCCGCTCCGGTCACAACTGCAATTCTCCTGCCTTCCATAGAATTATCCTCTCACATACTCCCTCACTTGTTTCTCCATACACTCTCTTGCCTTAACGTCCCCCTCAATCCAGCACTTTGTCCACTCCACCGTTTTATCCAAGGCATCATTCACATTCCACCGCGGCTTCCATCCCAAAACATCATGTGCCTTCGTACAATCAAGTTTCAGGAAACTCGCCTCATGCGGACCGCCATCATACTTGTCAATCCATCGAAGCCCATCTCCCCACAAATTAACAAAACTATCCACAAGAGTTCCTGTTGTCACACAATCCGACTCATCCGGTCCGATATTATACTCGCCAATCAATGAAGCATCCTCCATTTGCTTCAGCGCCAATTCCAAATACGCACAAACAGGTTCGAGAACATGCTGGTAGGGCCGTATTGAATGAGGATTTCGCACAACAATATCCTCTCCTGCCATCGCTGCCCTGACACAATCCGGTACGATTCGATTCGAAGCAAAATCGCCTCCGCCAATCACATTTCCCGCACGTGCAATTGATACGGCAACCCTGCGTCCGCTATTATCTCCCGAGAAAAAGCATCTCCTGTAACTATGTGTGAGAATATCCGAACATGACTTTGAATTCGAGTATGGATCATACCCGTCCAGTTCATCCGTCTCGATATACCCCTTTTCCTGCTCTACATTTCTGTATACCTTATCCGTTGTAACATTCACAACGGATTTTACCGAATCACTTTTTCTCACACACTCAAGAAGATTAACCGTTCCCATCACATTTGTTTCATAGGTCTCCAACGGATGAAGATAACTCTCTCTCACCAACGGCTGGGCCGCCATATGAATCACTATCTCAGGCTGAAACTCTTCAAAAGTCCTCATCAGATGTGCACAATCCCGGACATCACCGATAACTGATTTCATATCTCTGTCCATGTTGGCAATTTCAAACAAAGCCGGGTTCGTTGGCGGTTCTAGAGCATATCCAACCACCTCAGCGTCGGATCGGATCAGAACTGCACTCATCCATGATCCTTTAAAGCCGGTGTGTCCGGTAATCAATACCCGTTTCCCTTTATATCCGTCTAAATTGACATTATTCATGATGCTCCTCCGTTGTTTCCTTCTACAATATAAATGTGATGTTTATAAATGTGCTGTTAGTTCCTTGACAGCCTGTTATAGCTAACAGTTTTATTTCCGCTCAAATGTATCCGAACAACCTCTCACCTCAGCCTTTGCCATACGTCCGTGGACCTCAAAATACTTTCCCTTTCGTCCGCACGGACAATCATCCTCACCCAACACCACACCTACATCCTCCGTTAGGATTGCATGTCCGGGATAAGACTCGGGAAGGCTCGAGAGCACTTCTATCACACCCTCTTCCCCAAAATCGCACACGGAAAAATCCTTCATTCTCCGCGTGATCACATCCGAATAAATACTCGCATGCAAATGCCCGCACTCACATTCCATGTACACACAACCGGTCTGCTCCACCATTCCGTAGTAATCGTGCACATTCTCCACAGCAATCCCACACACATCATGCAGGCACTGCTTAAACTTATCCTTGCCAACTGCCTCATTAATCAGCTTTTTCCAACCGCCACCATGTATCAGCACTGCTTTTTCCAAATCCAGAATATGCTTGCCGCTCTCTGATGCACTTGAACTGCAACCACAGTCACTATCTATTTTTGATTCCACGCCTGCTGTAGCACCCGGTGCAATTCCAACACCATCAGCATCACTGATTTTCTTCAGTTCCTTATAAAAATACTGCCAGATCATAAAAGTGAACCCAAACATGAAAATTGTCTCGCCTTCATGCTCCGATACAAAGTTTTTGATCCCCTCGACATCAAGTTTCATATCATCATCAAATGCATATATCTTTTTTGATCCAAACATGGAAAACCCGAGTATTCCCGCCCCACGGGCAGAAAACATCGCGCGATCCTTCACAACGGACGGACAGTCGAGTATGATCATTGGCATACGTGACGCACCCGTAAAACTCTTTACAATCTCAACCAGGACCTTCTGCTGGTTCTTCGCTGTCGCTTTATCAAGAAATATCTTCGACACCTGCTGACCCGTCGTTCCGGATGAAGTCATCGTCTTAAAAACATCCTCATCCCTTACTGACTTTAACTCTAATCTTTTAAAAAGTGCCACCGGTAAAAATGGAACCTCCTCAACAGATTTCGCTTCAGCAGGTATATATTCGGTTAAATAACTTTCATCATACTCGGCTTTAGCCCTCCAATCCTCAGTTCTTAAGTCTATTCCATGACCGGGAGTCCCACTATAAACCGTCTTGATAATTGAACTATACCTGTCACATCCTTGAATATGTCTCACTGTCAGATCATTCAAGCGCTCCAAAAGCAGCGCCCTTTTCTCAGCCGCTGCCAAACTGTATGGTTCAATCTCGTAGAAATCCTCAATAGTTTTGCTCATCTGATTCTCCTCTTTTTTTCTGTCCATAGCCAAACAAACCTTACCCCGCAACAATTCGGCTCATCTCGCTCACCAGATCATATCCATCCCACACAACATCGATGTCCAGCGTCTTTCCAAACGGAACCACCCTGTCAACGCCGCATATGCCATTCTTTACGACCCAGTCCGCTATCTCCGATGTTTCAATCCCATACACAGCTACTGTCTGAACTTTCGGATTATCCAACACAGGTTTAAGCACATCAAACTGTAATCCCACTATTTGGAAAAACAATCCGTATTTGCCACGGCATAACACACTTGTCTCATAGGTGACATCTTCCACATCGCAGACATAAAGCAGATTGTCCCCATATGACTTTATACTTTTTATATGCGAATTCATGCCAAAATCAGAATCCGACATCTGTCCCTCTTTTTCCAATCCTAAATCTCTGCCCGACGCGAACTCACACAGATCCGCAAACTTCTCACTAACCTTGATATCTGCCAGGTCGTACCTTTCACCTGCCTCGCGAGCCACCGCGTCCCAAAACCGTTCCTGCACAGCCTTCAGCCCTGGGGCCATCATTTTTCCGGCATCCTCGGGCGACCCCGGTATCTCCGCAAGTCCATCCCTATTGACACATTCCCGTATACACACATCCATGTACTTTTTCATACTCCACGCAATCAACTGCGGTGTCGAGCAAGCATTCTGATCCATCAGATAGGTGTCATTATAGAAATCACGCGCCAACCTGGCCATTTCTTCATCCGACGCCTCTCTCACCGCCTGAACATCAATTACCCCCACCGAATACCTGTCCGCAAACGTGATCTCCTTTGCCCGTGGTTCCATCGGATTCTCGCGAATATTAGCAATTGTTTCATCGCCACCCCATATCACACGCACATCACAAAATGAAGAAAAAAAAGCGGTAAAAGATTGCCCATCCGGCAGTCTCTCATCACGATCATAACGAATTACCTGAATTCTCTCATTCATCGCGGAAAACCTGTGTTTCTTCAACACCTCACGCAAAGTCCTGCACAGAATATCAACCTGCGGAAACTCCTTGCTCGGAACTCTTACTATGTTTGAACAGCCACTCAGCATACCAAAAACAAGAGTATACATACAGTTCACAGGCACATTCGAAGGGGCAATATGAAACGCTATTCCACGCCCGATTCTTCTGGCATACCTCCCTGTAGAACCGCCGACACCATCTACTCCTGCGCCACCGTTCCCATCTGAATCATCAGAGGAGTTGCCAGCATTCTGGATTGAATCACCATAGAAAGCCTTCCGCTTCTTCATGATCGATCCGCGCCTTATGAAAAAGCCAAATGTCAGCACATCAGGATACGCCTTCGCCTCCTTATCCCCGCGTATCGCCTGTGCCCACGCATCCAGCAAATCACACACCCTTTCGTCATAGGGTTGAAACGGCGTGCCGTTGATATGCTCATCTCCAACCAGAATTTCCACTATATCGTCTCCCCTCAATCAGTATTAATCACCCGTCCGGTCAAAAGTTTAGATTTCTTACTCTAAAAAAGATCACCAGCCCGGAAATCAAAAACAATTACGCATTGAAATAAGAACGCACCACATCAACTACTTTTTCCAACTCTTTCTCTGAAATGCCGGTACTGCATGGCAGTGTCACAATTCTTTCCCATATACTCTCCGCCACCGGCAGTCCTGAACAAGGGCAGTCCTGATACATGGGTTGCAAATGAATCGGTTTCCAGAACGTCCTTCC
>JAGABX010000013.1 GCA_017614395.1 Eubacterium sp. | reverse complement strand
TCTTTCGGTAAACTCGAGCGCAGCGAAGAGTTTACCTTCGATCTCCTGGGCCCCCTGTAAAAACGGGGATTGTGAGGGTTTTCGACCTCGCAATCCCCGTTTTACGTCCGTAAGATTTTTTCAAAATTCTACAAAATGCGACATATTTTGACAGCCAGGTTGTCCGCGACTTGTCCGCGAAGGGCAGGGGGCTAATTCTAAAAGGGGCTAATTCTTAGTTGATTTATCGCATGAGTTGACATTTACTCTATTCTCATCTCGCTTTTTCACTTTTCGTTGTCATCAGGTCTCCTCTCTTTTTCAAACGCCATATCGGTGTTGGATCCCAAAACCGCCGGGGTTCCTTGTTTTTATCCAAAAACATTTTAGATACACATCGAATTACAGCTCAAACTTACCGATGATCTCGTGCATGTGATCGACCTCCTCATAAAGACCGGTGGTCAACTGTACACACTCCTTGGAAGTATTCTCGGTTTCATTTACAAAGCCTTCTATAGAGCCTATCGTAGCAGCTACACCCTCTACAATCTCGCTCTCTGCACGGATAGAGTCGGCTATAACTGCGATATGACTGTTGACCTCTTCTGTCTTCGACACAATCTCCTTCATCTCCTCCACAGTGGAAGAAACGAGTATACCGCCCTCTTTGACTGCTCCGAGCGTTTCATTGATAAGCGCACCGGAGTTTGATACCGCATCCGCAGTTTGGGCAGCGAGCTCACGGACATTATCGGCAACAACCGCAAATCCCTTTCCGGACTCACCTGCACGAGCCGCCTCTATAGAAGCATTCAACGCAAGAAGATTCGTCTGAGCTGCAATACTGTTGATCATATCAATAATTTCCGCGATGCCGTTTGATTTTTCTGAAATCCTGTCCATAGCCGCTGTTAACTCCTCCATCCTGAGATAGATTTGGTCGACAGTCGACTTAGCATCATCGGAAATACGAATGGACTCACCGGTCTGCTCGAGATTCTCCTCGAAACGCTCCTTCACCTCGGAGATACCTCGTATTGCATCATTCATACGTTCATCCACACCGGACACATTAACGGCAAGGTTTTCAGCCTGCTCCGAAACGACTCCGGTCTGCCTGCGGATCGAGTTTGAAGACTCCAGAATCGTATTCATGGTCGCATTCAGCGACTCGGAAATACGGTTGATTGATTCCTTCAGTTGAGCAAACTCACCGATGTACTCATCATCAACACGAGCGGTCAGATTACCGTTCGACAGCGACTCAAGCTTCAATCCTATGTCGTCAATATAGCTTCGCACGGAGTGGTTTGACTCCTCGATCGCCGCACACAGAACACCGATCTCATCATCCACATCATACTTGGCAGTATAGTCAAGCTTACCCTTGGACATGTCATCCGCCATCTCCATAAGCTCATTCAGCGGATTCAGCAGAGGATAGAGGAATCGTTTCGTCAGTCTCCTGCTCAGAATAACGACGATTACAAACATCACGATACAGAGTATCCCAAATATCAAAACGCCTCTGTAATAATGTATACCGGTATCTACCACGATAACGGAAACGGCTGCATCCTGAAGCAAAAGTCCCGTATACACCCTAAATAATCCATCATAGTCAGAGCCTGTTTTTCTGGTTACCTCAGAGTTATTTACAACATCTTCAGGTATGTCAGCATTTGCAGCTGATGTCAGATGCTCGGTTCCATCCGCATCAGCTGTTGGCAAGAATTCTTTATTCTTATGAGCGATGACAGTACCGGCACGATCCACGAGGATAACATACTTTGATGAGTCCTCAGGGAACGCTGATGTGGCGATCTTTTGAACATCATCGGTAAAAATATCTGCTGCTAGAACTCCCACGGACTTGCCGTCTTTTTTGATAGCGGTGGACATCGTTATGACTACTCGTCCTGTTTCTGCATCCACATACGCCTCCGACACATAGATATCATCCGAGTTTATCGACTGCTTATACCAGTCCCTTGTGGTCGGATCATACTCTCCGGGTGCCGGCTCCCAACCGCCACCGAAATAGCAGGTCGTATCCTCCATTCCTACATAGTAGTCATATATCCCTTTACTCTCATTCTCCTTCAACATATATCCGAGATAGTCCGCAAGCGCGTAATCATCAGGCTTCGATGTCATGTCGTAATTCTCAATTGCATCTCGGATACTGCGCACCTCAGCCATCCTCTCCGCATACCATACGGATACGCTCTGTTCCACGGAGTTCGTCTCGGAATCCTGCAGTTCATTAGTCAGATTCACTTGGAATCCAATGGCAACGCCGCCGAGCACGAGCATCAGCGCAACTACAGCAACCGTCATAGCCGCCAGCACGAACTTCCAAAGTCTCTCTCTGATAGTCTTATTCTTGGTTACAGATTTCATGTCTATCCTCCTCTCAATCCACCGGTATTGCCCAGCGGAACAGATAATCCTCAGGATCAATTCCGGTTCCGAAAAATGGTCCCACTATACAAAACCCAAACACCGGACCGGTAGACCGGATTCCTCTTTTTTTCATTTCTTTATATAATATCTCAGCACCGGCATTCATGATTTCCGTATCGTTTCCGTGATATAGAAGAGAAAATGCATTTCGGCTCCTGAATCGGATAAAAGAGTCCGGATCCGGCACTTCCTCCTGAAACACCGTTACGCAGATTTCACTTCGAAACGGCTTGGGATTCTTGCCCTCATAAACCGAATCAAAATCCGGCACCACGGAAAACATAGGAGTCGTCGGGTACGGACGAAAGCCCTTTTCATACATTTCCTGTATCTTTCGATAATTATACTCTATCTGATCTTTTGGGTTCTCGATATCACAGGAAAAGTGGAAACAATTGTAAGCCGGAATGGTAATATGAGAAAAAGAAAGGCTGCCCCGCTCCGTAAATCTTGACTCAAACTCATCAAGTGTCCGCTGCGCGATTGCTAATCGATCACGCAACAGATCCAATGTTTCTTCCTTGTTCATCGTCCCGTTATAATAACTGGCAATCTCATGTACAGACAAACCAAGACGCTGAAACATCTGATATTGCATCGCATTATGAACATTGACTACGTCATAATACCGATAACCGTTCTTTGAATTGATATACCTTGGTTTGTCGATCCCATACTCCTCTAAACGAAGTAGCGTAGAGCGCCCAAGACCGCTGATTTTAGCCATCTCGCTGATAGAATATAGTTTTTCACCATTAATCTCAAAATCTTTTTTATTATTCATAGGCTCCTCCCGGAAACCATCGTCTCACACTCTCCCACCTGTCTATTCTATCATGTCCATATATGAACAAGTCAAGAGATTTTTTATGATCGGTATTCCCGCCTCGCAAACTCCTCTGCTATTGTAGTTTTTCCTACACGTCTTGCCCCTTCCAAAAGAACAGAATACCTTGGAGCTTTGTTTTCTTTCCATTTTTTTAACTCGTCAAGCGCTTTTCTTTTGAACATATCTTGTCTCCCCACAGAATGCTTGGTTCCGTTTGTTCATTATTACAAATCGATTATACTACCGATTCTTCAAAAATGTAAGCCTGAATACCTTTTTTTCAAAGTTTGGTACGCAATATACTACCATTATTTCAATAATTCAGCCAATGCCCCTATGGCCGAGTCGATCCCTATGCCATGTACTTGACCAAAACACATACGAACCACAGTTTATCCCCAGGGTGGGGAGTGATCTGTGGCAAGAGCAAAACAGGCAGCCGGTTGGCCGCCTGTTTGCTGAAAGATAGGCATTTATGTTTTTTTAATACTCTGTTAATACTATTCGATTTTTCTTTTAAGGTACCTCCTGTAAGATGGGATCATATCAATAAATCAGATATAGGAGGACACTTCAATGAATGAAACCATACTGGAAGTCAATCATCTAAACAAAGCGTACCATGGGATCACCGCACTTGACGATGTCAGCTTTTCACTCAAGCGGGGAAGAATCTACGGCTTTATCGGCGAGAACGGTGCAGGAAAGACAACAACGATCCGAGCGATCACCGGTCTTACACCTGTTCCCGAGGGATCGATCGAGCTTTTCGGAACTTCCGACCGCAAGGGGCTTTTAGCCGCCAGAAAAAGGATGGGAAGCCTGGTCGAGCAGCCTATCCTGTCACCAAATCAATCCGCTTTCAAGAATTTGAAACAACAGCAATTACTTTTCGGACTAAGTGATGACGACCGGGTACGACAGGTTCTCACGCGCGTCGGTCTCGGAGATGTGAAAAACAAAAAAGTAAAGAACTTCTCACTCGGCATGAAACAGCGTCTGGGAATCGCGATGGCTCTGATCCACAGTCCGGAGCTTCTGATCCTGGATGAGCCGGTGAACGGTCTGGATCCTATGGGAATGGTCGATGTCCGCGAGCTGTTCCTCTCGCTCTGCCGAGATGACGGAATCACTATTCTGATATCCAGTCATATTCTGGCTGAGCTCGATCAACTGGTCACGGATTTCATTATGATCTCACACGGACGGATATTACAGACAAATTCAAAAGAGGAACTGGCGGACCGGTCTTTGGAAGACTATTATATGAATCTTTTAGGGAGGAAAGCATCATGAAAAATCTGGTTAAATGGGAAATGAAACAAACTCTTACATCAAAACTGTTTATCGGATTAGCGATCGTATTTATCCTCGGAAGCGTGGCCTTTACACTAACGCCCCTTCTCACAGGCAGTCATACAGGCTATGAACTATTCCTTCAGGGTCTCGGCAACACGAACTCACTGATCGTTTTACTCGTAGGGATCTTTGCCGGTATCCACGTGACGGGAGCGATGGAGGGACGGCGAATCCAGGCAGCTGTGATGGCGGGCAACAGCCGTTTTCAGGTCGTGTTTGCAAAGCTGATCTCATTTGCTGTTTCGGTCGCCGTATTCAGCATCGGATCACTTACGGCATCCTCCGCGATTGCTTTTGTCGGCTGTGGTTTCTCAGGACTTACAGGAGGGTTCTTCCGCGAAGTGATCGTAAGGATCATTCTGTATGTATGCATCGAAGTCGCCTTTGCCGGCATATGCTTCTTCATCTCGTTGCTGATGAAAAATGTCGGTGCTTCAATAGCCGTGAATCTGATATCCATGCTGGTATTGAACGGCATCGGACAGTTTCTGGTCAGCAAAACCTGGGCAGTACCGATACTGAAGTTCACATCTCTGGGACAAACCTTTTTATTGGTCGGAGACGGAAGTCTCGCCAATCTGATCCAAGCTTCTATAACTGCTGTTACAGGAGTTCTTTTCATCCTGCTTATCTCCTACATGAAACTGAGAAAGGAGGAGCTGAAGTAGTCCCCGGCACCTTGCAAAAATCAACCGTATATGCTATACTTTTTAGCAAGTCACGTTAAGGAGATGCTATATTCGGCGTTTCCTTAATGCTGCATAGAATGAAAAGACAGGAAGGATTCGTGTAAAATATGCCCAAATTACTGATTGCGGATGACGAAAAAGAGATCATAAGACTCCTGCGTATCCACCTGGAGTCAGAGGAATTGACAATCCTGGAGGCAAATGACGGACAGGAGGCGCTCGATCTACTGGCGGAGGAACCGGATCTGGCTCTCATCGATATCATGATGCCAAAGGTCGACGGTTATGAACTGATCAAGCAGATCCGTAAGCGCGAGCGATATATACCTGTCATCGTCATCTCCGCCAAGATCACGCTCACCGATCGTGTACTCGGGATTGATCTCGGTGCAGACGACTATATCACTAAACCGTTTGAACCGTTGGAGGTGGCGGCCAAGGTTAAGGCACAGCTGCGAAGACTGAATCTCACTTCCTCCGGGCAACCTGAAAACAACACCATTACCGTCGGAGATATGACACTGGATCTGGACACGTGCGTTGCTATAAAAAATGATGAGACGATCGACCTGACCAAGGCAGAATTCAATGTGCTTAAACTCCTTATGTCTCATCCCAAACGTGTCTTTACCAAAGAACAGATTTACGAGAGTGGCTGGTACGATTACGGTCCGGTTGATGACAATACGATTCGCGTCATTATAAGCCGCCTGCGTGACAAGATCGGTTCTGAACGCATAAAAACAATTCGTGGATTGGGGTATCGCTTTGAAAAAAACTAACGGAATGACAAAACTGCGGAACAAGATGGTGATCAGTTTTCTCGCGCTTACTATCATCACAGGAATACTGACAAGCATTCTGGATATCCTTCCGGAAATACTGCTCCCGAAGATTGTAAACGATGGCAAACTGGTTGCTCTTTTTGCAATACTGTTTTTAGCACTGATTATTCTTATCTATGTAGCGAGCGGCTTTATTTTTTTTCTGTTGACGAAAAAGACCATAAAAAAAGAAAGCGACCGTCAGATGCAGGAAAAAAACTTGATCTATGCGGCGATCGCACATGACCTGAAGACACCGATGACTTCTGTACACGGTTTTGCAAAAGCACTTGCAGACGGGAAGATTAAACCGGAGGAGGTCGATGAGATTTATGACATCATCTATCGGAAGTCATGCAGTATGAATGATATGGTTGATATGCTGTTTGAATATTCCAGACTCGGTACGGATGAATACAAACCGGAGTTTTCGGAGATCGAACTATGTTCATTTGTTCGTGGGATTATAGCAGAAAACTATATGGATTTTGAGGATCATGATATCAATCCAATCATTGATATACCGGAGGATCGTATCCTCATCACCGGAGACTCTGCGGAACTGAAACGGGCGATCACTAATCTGATCGTGAATATCTACAAACATAATGAGGACGGGATAAGCGCGTGCATCTCCGTTCACAGAGAGGGTGAAAAAGCCGTCATTCGAATTGCTGACAGCGGGGAGCCTATACCGGAGGGAATGGATGTTTTTGAGCCGTTTGTGACAGAGAACACATCCCGGACACCCGGCCGCGGTTCCGGACTTGGGCTTGCAATCACCAAACGGATCATCGACCGCCATGGCGGCGAAGTGTATGTCTGCAAAAATGAAATTGTATATACCAAAGCATTTGTTATCACATTATAATGGGCTCGTCTACTATATTTAAAACCAGGGTTGTTATTATCACACCCTGCTCACTCTGAAAACAATGGTGTAGAAAAGTATCTTTCGCCTGTATCCGGCAGAATCGTCACTACTGTTTTCCCTGCTCCAAGTTTCTTCGCCAGTTTTATGGCCGCAGCCACATTTGTCCCGGAGGAAATCCCACATAGCAGCCCTTCTTCACTGGCAAGTCGCTTGGAAATACGAATTGCCTCATCATCAGATATGATACATATCTCATCATATATCTCACGATTCAGTATCGATGGAATAATACCGTCACCGATTCCCATCTGCATATGCGTTCCAATCGTGCCGCCAGCCAATATCGCAGCTTTTTCCGGTTCAACTGCCCATATTTTCATATCCGGGTTTTTCTCCTTGAGAACCTCACCGACTCCCGTCAATGTTCCTCCTGTCCCGATCCCGCTGCAAAAACCATGTATCGGACCGTCGACCTGTTCCAGAATCTCCTGCGCCGTACCATAGCGGTGAGCAAGCGTGTTATTCGGATTATCAAACTGTTCCGGCACAAAAACATCCGGATTCTCATCTCTCATTTTGAGAGCAAGCTGCAAACACTCTTTGATCGCTTTCCCTATATCTCCCGCATCATGAATCAGCTTAACCGTAGCGCCATAATGCCTGACCAGTTTTGCCCTTTCCTCACTGACCGAATCAGGCATAATAATGATGGTCCGATAGCCTTTAACCGCACCCACCAGAGCCAATCCTATCCCCTGATTTCCACTTGTCGGCTCAACGATGATCGTCTTTTCCGGACTTATCTCACCGGCTTTCTCTGCCTGTTCGATCATATTTAATGCCGTGCGCGTTTTGATAGAGCCACCTATGTTAACACCCTCAAACTTCACCAGGATTTCGGCGCTATCCTTCTCCGGCAAATTATTAAGCCGTATCATAGGTGTACTTCCCACTATTTCCAAAACAGAATTATAAATCATTTTTTCCTCCACATAAATATTTGCCGTAACAGAATTATATGACTTACAACCGATGTTTGACTAACCCCTTCGCTTCCTTAACAATGCCAATGCCGCATAATGCAACACTTCAAACTGTTCAGGTGCTATCCTGTCAAGCAACTGTCTGTGTTCAGAATCCCATTTAGTAAGTTCCTTAGCGTCAAGCGAGGCTCCTACGCCCCTGCAGGCCTTTAGCCGTCCGTGCCATGATTCCTTTGTAAACGGAACCATCACTTTGTATTCTTCATGATCTTCCATCTCGAAGTATTCGTAAGCAATATCAGGGATCCATATCGGATGGAGGGTTTCTCCTGCACCCGACCAGTCGGGGCTATATTTCAGTACAAGTTCCTCACTTGCCCCCGCGATTTTATCTTCATATGGCAACCAGGCCATATAAAGGATCAGAAGCTTTCCGTCTTTCTTAAGCAATTTTGACAACTTAGGCATAACCTTTTCATGATCAAAATACCAAAAGCACTGACAGGCAGTGATAACATCAATGGTCTCATCCGGAAAATCAATATCCTCGGTAGATACAGTCCGAAAATCGATTTTCATATTTTTCTCTTTAGAAAGGATCTTCGCTTGCTCTATCTGTTCCGGAGATATATCGCATCCAACCCAGTCAGCACCATATTGATACATATTTCTCGGAAGGACTCCCGTACCGGTTCCAAGATCCAGAACCTTCTGTCCTTTGACGCAAAGACCTCTATCCAGTATCTTCTCATAAAACTCATCTGGATAAATGTCCCTGTATTTCGCATATTCTCTTGATGTTCTTCCCCAGTCAAATGCCTTTCCTGAATCAATCCTGCTGTCACGTATCTCCATATTCACGTTCCTCCTCAATTTAAATTATTATAGCACTTGCGGGCAAAGAAAGAAATAACTTTTTATAGGGTAGTCAAAAAATGGAGTCGGAAACCTGAAAAAGGTGGTAGTCAAAAACGGAATTTGCCCCACATGATATCAACCTGTCAGCTCCGATTTAAACATCTGACAGACAGGAACCCCGGCAATCGCACTCACTGCCGGGGTTACTTGTTTTTATTCTTCCCTCTTTCAAATGCATCTTCTACAATCTTTATCAGATACTCTGGCTTTGATAGATCACCCAGATCTTTAAAAACAGCATTATATGCCACTAAAGCAGTTCTCACATACTGAGCATTATCCTCAAACAGCTTTCTGTCCGGATTCAGACCTATATGGTCTGCAAATTGGCAACAGAATGTCACAGTTGTTCGGGTATTTCCTTCTCTAAAAGGATGAACCTTCCAAATCTTCGCTAAGGATGCGGAAAAACTCACCGCCGCATCATGCGTATCCATCTCTTTCCGATGTATTGATGCATACTGAGAAGGTGGGCATAATCATATTCCCCTGCTAACGGGTTTGCTACTATCTCCTTTAGCCGGAATGTTACATAATCAGCTTCCGCCTGATTCAAAAGTTCCGGATCCCGAATGTCCAACAGATTCTTCAGAACCAGACTATTCTCATATAAATATCTATCCTTCATGGATCAGTCCTTAACTTTGTATCTCTTATCCAGGTATTGCTTTACGTCGCTCATGGTGACCTCACCACGCTTTTCTTTTTCTATGTATTCTTTAAATTCTCTGGTCGGCTCTAAACCATCAACTCTGATCATGCCAACTGCATAATCCCATGCCTGCGCATTTGTCATAATCCTTCACCTCTCTTCATAGCGTAGTGTTTACATTTTTATTATACCATTTTCCCCTGAAAAATCAACACATTTTTTCCTTATCATACTGCTTGTCGTTATCGTCCGATTTTACAGGATTTCTACAGGCTTTACAGCCTGCACAGTTCCCACCGCATGATGAAATCCCACGTTTTTTATGATTTACCATCGAACGGATTATTACCACAACAAGCAAAATGAGTAAGAGCGTTATAATAATCGTGCCAATATTTTCCGTTATCCATGAGATCATGTTTTCTCACCCCCCTCATTTTCGAGATGCTGAAGCTGCTATTTCCAATCTGTCAGCTTCCTTATATTTCTTAATGAAAATCATATATAGGATCCCTATCAAAAGCAACCCGGCCGCGATAAGACCGATCACATTTATTTCTCCTGTAAAAATATTGCCGAACTGAGTGATCATTAGCGCAACCACATATGCAAATCCGCACTGGTAGCCGATGGCGAACCAGGTCCACTTGGCACTGTTCATTTCTCGTTTAATCGCTCCGATCGCTGCGAAACACGGTGCACACAAAAGGTTGAAAACAAGGAACGAGAATCCGGTGATGCCTGTAAATGCTGCTGCCAACGACTGCCATGCTGTCAGATCCCCTCCGCCGTAGAGGATGCCCATGGTCCCGACGATGTTTTCCTTTGCCACAAGGCCGGTGATCGATGCGACAGTTGCCTGCCAGTTTCCCCAGCCGAGAGGAGCAAATATCCACGATATGACATTTCCGATCTTTGCAAGAATCGATAATTCAAGTTCGCTTTCTTCGAGCATCCTAAAGCCGTCATCTGCGAATCCGAAATTGGATGTAAACCAGACCACGATAGTTGAAAGCAGGATGATGGTACCGGCCTTTTTAATAAATGACCAGCCCCTTTCCCACATGGATCTCAAGACATTGCCAAGAGTCGGCATGTGATAAGCAGGAAGCTCCATGACGAACGGTGCAGGATCACCGGAAAACATCTTTGTCTTTTTCAGCATGATACCGGAAATCACGATTGCCGCCATTCCGATAAAGTATGCCGATGTGGAAACCCATGCGCTGCCACCGAAGATCGCACCGGCGATCATGGCAATAAATGGAACCTTGGCCCCACAGGGGATAAAGGTTGTAGTCATGATGGTCATTCGCCTGTCTCGTTCATTTTCTATCGTACGGCTGGCCATGACACCCGGAACACCACAACCGACACCGACAAGCATCGGGATAAATGATTTTCCTGACAAACCGAATTTCCTGAAAATCCTGTCAAGTACAAAGGCGATTCTCGCCATATAACCACACGCTTCCAAAAATGCAAGCATCAGGAATAATACCAGCATCTGTGGAACAAACCCAAGTACTGCGCCGACACCCGCAACGATACCGTCAAGGATAAGTCCTTTCAGCCAGTCGGCAGCGCCTGCAGAATCAAGTCCCGATTCAACCAGAGACGGGATCCCCGGAACCCATGTGCCGTAATCCGCCGGATCGGGTTCCTCACCGATTTTATCTACTGTTTCTTTAGCTTCCTTGTAATCATCAAGTGATGCTGTTTCCTCAGTTATTTCCAGCGTTTCTTCGTCTTCAATGGTATATGTGAAGTCTCCCGTCGGAGCAGATCCTTTTTCCTCCACATACGCATCATAACCGTCTACAATAGCTGATGCATCAGCGTATTCCTCAGCGATTTCTTCATATCCTCCGTCCATGCCGAACAGATGGAAGCCATCTCCGAAAAGCCCGTCGTTTGCCCAGTCAGTAGCCGGCGCTCCGACGCCGACCATAGCAATCCAGTATACCAAAAACATAATGGCCGCAAATATCGGCAGTCCCAGGAATCGATTGGTAACAACCTTATCTATCTTATCAGAAGTCGATGCTTTGCCCGCATTTTTCTTTTTGTAGCAGGACTTGATCACTTCAGCGATGTATATGTATCTCTCATTGGTGATGATGCTTTCCGAATCATCGTCAAGCTCTGTTTCCGCCGCTTTGATATCTTTTTCAATATGAGCCATCGTATCCGATGGTATATTCATCTGCTCGAGCACCTTGTCATCACGCTCAAAGATCTTGATGGCGTACCATCTTTGCTGTTCCTCAGGCATCTCATGTACAACCGCCTCTTCTATATGGGCGAGTGCATGCTCTACAGGACCCGAGAATGTATGCATTGGAACACTCTTCGCAGCAAGCGCTGCCTTGATCGCTGCCTCAGCAGCTTCCATGGTCTTTTCTCCCTTCAGCGCGGATATGTCCAAAACCGCGCATCCGAGCTTGTCAGACAGATCATTTATATTGATCTGATCCCCGTTTTTCCTAACGATATCGATCATGTTGACGGCCACAACGACCGGGATTCCCAGCTCGATCAACTGCGTAGTCAGGTACAGATTCCTTTCAAGGTTTGTTCCGTCTATGATGTTCAGGATAGCATCCGGACGCTCGCTGATCAGGTAATTCCTGGCAACGACTTCCTCCAGAGTGTATGGGGAAAGCGAATAGATACCCGGAAGATCCGTAATCGTCACATCATCGTGCTTCTTGAGTTTTCCTTCCTTTTTCTCTACTGTTACTCCCGGCCAGTTTCCGACAAACTGATTGGAGCCGGTAAGTGCATTAAAAAGTGTGGTTTTTCCGCTGTTGGGATTACCTGCAAGTGCGATACGAATAGCCATGTTTACACCTCCCCCACTTCAATCATCTCAGCATCCGCTTTGCGAAGCGACAGTTCATAGTTTCTGACCGTGACCTCGATGGGGTCTCCGAGTGGTGCTACCTTGCGCACAAATACCTCGGTATTTTTGGTGATTCCCATGTCCATGATCCTTCGCTTCACAGCGCCCTCACCATGCAACTTCACGACTGTTGCCCGGTCTCCGACTTTTACATCTCTGAGTGTTTTCACTTTAGCGTCCTCCTGTTATCTAAACCATTATCTTTCTTGCCAGCTCATCGCTGACGGCGACCCTGCTTTCCTTCACTTTTACGATCAGGTTCTCACCGAGCGAGCTTACCACGCTCACCTGAGAGCCGACGCAGAAGCCAAGGTCTTCAAGATGTTTTTTAATCTCGGGGCTTCCGCCTGTTTTTTTGATGATCTGCGGTTTCCCGATTTCTGCATAAACCAGCGGCATCATAGGTTTCCTCCCGTTCGTTTTGGTTAGCAAACGCTAACCTCATAGGCAAAAAATATCGGTTAGCGAACCCTAACCGACTATTATTATAATTAGCACATGCTAACTTGTCAAGTGTTTTTTGAATTATTTTTAAAAAATCCTTGAAATTCACATACATTTCCTTTATTATGAAATAGTAAGCTTTTGCTAATCACTTTTCAAAATAGGAGGATTAACATGGCACTTCAGGAATCAGGAGAAATGTATATCGAAACGATATTTGTTCTTTCGCAGGAATCCGATAAGGTTCGTGCAATAGACATTGGAGAATACATGGGATATTCGAAGCCCTCCGTCAGTCGCGGACTTGGACTTTTGAAAGACGAAGGTCTAATAAAAAAAGATTCCGATGGATGTATAAAGCTGACTAAAGCCGGAGAAATCCTTGCAAAAAATATATATGAGCGTCACACCGTACTCACGGCAATGTTCACCAAACTCGGTGTCGATGAAAAAACAGCGGCAGAGGATGCCTGCCGCGTTGAGCATTATATCAGTGATAAGACATTTGATGCGATCAAAGCGCACTATAAAGAATTCACTAACACATCTTCGTCCCGTATGTATCCAGAATGATCCCGGCAAGTTTATCAATAGTCTTTCGCGCATGCGGAAAAAACACCTTGTATGCAGGGCAGAGGTAGTTGACATTGAAATGACCGGCAACACCGGTCTCGCGCCAGCGACGGCATCCGCCGCGGCAGAGTGAGAGATGCTCGCAGGCTCTGCACTCATCAGGCAGTGTCTCGGACAGACGGACGAACTCGGTTGCTTTTTCCGATGCGACCAGATCGCTGAATCGCTCCGCCACCGTACCGAGCTTCCATTCATCCGTGCAATAAAAATCACAGGGATATACGCTGCCGTCTCCCTCCACCACCATATAGCAGGTGCAATGGCCGCACATACCGCATTCCTCAGCCGGATAACCTGCGGCCATCTGTGCCAGGTTTGAGAAAAAGCGTACATCCAACGGCGGCATTTTCTGCCCGTGTTCCATCCGGTATCCGCGATCAAAATCCCAATACCATTTATCAAAAAACTCACATAAAAATGCACCGTATTTTTCCGGGCCAACAGCAAACCGGTTGACGTTTTGTTCATCATCACGATGGAGTTCATCCATACACGGGATCAGCTGCACATAGGGAAAATGATTCCGTCGGTAGAACGCATACAGGTCTGCCGCATGTTCACAGGTTTTCGATGTGACGACCGTGAGGATATTGTAGTTAACTCCGCACTCGTTCAGTATTGCGATCGATTCCATCACCCGGTCAAATGTCGGGTTGCCCGCTGTATCCCTGCGATAGGCATCATGCAACTCGGCCGGCCCGTCCAGCGAAACACCGAGGAGGATATTGTTCTCAGCAAAAAACTGTGCCCACTCCCTGTCAACCAACAGCGCATTGGTCTGGATCGTGTTTTCAATACGGATGTTTTTGGTATTATATTTACTCTGAAGTTTAAATGCTTTTTTGAAAAAGTCCAAGCCGGCCAGCATCGGCTCACCACCCTGAAACGCGAACGTGATCGATTCCTCCACGTATTCAAAGGCGCGTTTAATCAGTGTCTCCAGTGTATCTTCACTCATAAAACCGAGACTGTACCGCTCACGGTTTTCACTGAGACATTTATAAAAACAGTATTTACAATCGATGTTACAATTGGCTGAAGCCGGTTTGATCAGTATGCTCGCCGCTTTCATTAAACCTCCTTAATACTCATCCAAAAAATTGTGTCTCACGCCGTCCTTCTTGTACTCAATTACGGTATCCAGATGTACATTTGAAACACTGTTAAAAATGTTCGTCTCAATATAAGGATTGGTTTTTTTTAGCTCCGCAATTATTCTTTTTGTCTCCAATCGCTTGCTCGATGTAGTGCCATCCTCATGACAGGTGGCACAGGTCTCCGTAAAATGGCAGGCACACTGAAGAAATTTCAGTTCATTGTAGTCCCGCCACGCACATATATCGGCTTCTCTGACCAAATAAAGTGGTCTGATAAGCTCCATGCCCTCGAAGTTCGTGCTGTGAAGTTTGGGCATCATAGTCTGAATCTGCGCTCCGTATATCATGCCCATGAGGATTGTCTCGATTACATCGTCATAGTGATGTCCGAGAGCTATTTTGTTACAGCCGAGTTCTTTGGCATGGCTGTATAGATAACCGCGTCTCATTCTGGCGCACATATAGCAGGGATTTTTATCTATTGTATCAACCGCATCAAATATGGTGCTTTCAAAGATAGTAATCGGAATCCCGAGGGCTTCAGCGTTGCTTTCTATCATCGCCCTGTTTTCCTTGTTGTATCCCGGATCCATGACCAGAAATGTCAGTTCAAATTCCACCTGCCGATGACGCTTAATCTCCTGAAAAAGTTTGGCCATCAGCATGGAATCCTTGCCCCCGGAAATACAAACTGCTATGCGGTCTCCCTCTTCAATAAGCTTATACATCTTACATGCCTTTGCAAATGGAGAAAAAATCTTCTTATGAAACTTTTTCTGTATGCTTTCTTCGGCACGCTTTCTTTTTTCTTCTTTCATTTATGATTATTTTCCTCAATCCTTTTTTGGACTATATTATACACAAAAAAGGCCTGCACGCACAAGCCTTCCCGCGATACAATGCTGCGTTATATGATGTCAACCACTTCGCCGATATACATATCATGCGGCGCATCTCCCGCATAGAGACTTTCTGCTACGTCTGTCGGCATGTTCTCTACTGCCAGCTCCTGCTTAAACAGTTTTCTGCAAACAAACGTTACCTCTGCCTCCTCAAATGATACCGAACCGGATACCTCCATTGCGGTGATCCCTGAATCATTCATTTTATCCATATCCCTTCCGGATTTCGACCCCATGACTCCCAGCATCTTTTTATACTGCTCCGGATAAAAACTGATTGTGAAATAATCATTATTGTCCATAAATTCATGTGTATACCTGGATGTCCTGACATACACAGTCGCCACCGGCTTGCTCCACAGAGTTCCAAAGCCTCCCCAGCTGATCGTCATCATATTATAATTATCGATCGTGCCGGCAGTGAGCAGCGCCCACTTTTTGTCAAATTGCGAAAAAATATCTGTTTCAAAAGTCATCTGTCCTACCTCCATCTCATGATTCATTAAACATCTTTCAAGCATTCCCATTATACTCCTATAGAACCGAATTGTAAATAGATATTTCCCTTGACCGCCCAGTCTGATTATGATAAAATGTATAATCAGTTGGCAGACAGTCTGCCATGGGATATTCTTATTATTATCTGTTTTAGGAGGTATGATTATGTTAATTGTAACATCAAATGACATTCCGGGAAAACAATTTGAGGTACTCGGCCTGGTGCAGGGAAGTACTGTTCAGACAGTCAATGCACTCAGGGATATAGGTGCCGGACTGAAAAACCTCGTCGGCGGAGAACTGAAAAAGTACAATGAAATGATGGCTAAATCCAGAGACCTTGCGCTTTCACGTATGACCGAGCAGGCTCAGGGAATGGGCGCGGACGCAGTCATAGCCATGAGATATGCATCATCAGAGCTGTCTGAGGGTGCTGCGGAAATGATGGCTTACGGAACTGCGGTAAAGTTTATGTGAGTAAAAATCTCCATTACAAAACGCCGGCTGATACCGTTTTAATCAACGATGTCAGCCGGCGTTACCCAATATTTCCTCAGCTATCTCCCGTTTGGAAACACATCTGTCCATGGCGAGTTTCCCGATATGCCTGTGAGCCTCATCCTCACTCATCCCCTGCTCGTCGATCAGTTTCCATTTGGCTCGGTTTACTATTCGGATCTCCTCCATTTTCTCCTCGAGAGTCAGAACCTTTTTCTCGGATTTTTTCAGCTTGTCCAGAAGCGCGCATAATACCCTGATCGCTCTCTTTACCACACGGGCCGAAACCGGTTTCGCGATAACTATCACGCCGTCATCGGTTACTTTTTCCGCGACATCCTCGCTGATTTCAGAGGAGGCGACTACGAGCACTCCCGTCGGATATGTCGACGCGATGTCAATTGCCAGGTCAACTCCCGGCTCATCACTCAGCGGAATATTTATCAACGTAACATCGTAATCCTTTTCAAGCAGTTCCCTGCGGGCTGCAGACGCGCTTTTTCGCACGCAAACATCGCGGTATCTCCCATCCGAGAGAACCCGCTTCATCGAGTCACTGAACTTCTCATACGAAGAGACGACCAGTATATCATGCTGTCTTGTTTTTCTTTCTGCCATATGTTATCAGCCCATGTATTCTTCAAAAATATCCTTTGGTACCACACTGCGAATAAAATCGCTCTTTGCCGCGATCTCTCTTGCTTCCTTGAGAGACTGCGGAAGGAGGCACTCATCTCCTGTTTCGACCGGCAGTTCAAGGTGGTTTTTAATGCCGTACAATCCCGCTTCGATCAGAATGGAATATGCAAGATAAGGATTGCTCAATGCATCAGGAGACCGGAGTTCAGCCCTTATAAAACCGGCGCGCTCAGCTACATGCATCAACGAAGTCTCTCCCTCCGCCGACCAGTTGATCCGATCAGGCGCCGTGTTCGTTCCAAACCGTTTATATGAGTTTTCAGATGGGTTCAGAAAAAGCGTGATCTCGCGGATCTTTTCAAGTATCCCCGCTGCAACAAACTTACACACATCATTTCCATCCTTATCTGTCGCAAATATGTTTATGTGATAACCATTGCCGGGCTTGTCCTTCAGAGGAACCGGTGAAAAATCCGCATACAACCCGTTTCTTCCGGCAATAGTGCGGACAGCCATCATAAATGTTGACATTTGATCTGCTGCATCCAGCGGAACGCCGTAGTGAAAATCTATTTCGTTCTGACCGGGACCCTGCTCGTGGTGCGATCTCTCCGGTCTCAATCCCATCTCCTCTATGGTCAGGCATATTTCCCTGCGGATATTCTCACCCGTATCCAATGGGGCTATGTCCATGTATCCTGCTTCATCATGCGGAATATCCGTACGGTTCCCTTCATCATCCAGCTTAAAAAGATAGAACTCCGATTTTGAACCGAATTTAAACTCTATCCCTTCATTTTTTGCATGCTCTGTGGCCTTTTTCAACATCACGCGCGTATCGTTCTCGTGCGGAATGCGGTTCCCCCTGCAAACATCACAATACATCCTCACCACACGTCCGCTTTCCGGCCTCCACGGGAGCACGGTGATTGTCTCCGGATCCGGAACCAGATACAATTCACCCGTCTCGCTTTTTTCAAATCCGGGTATCCTCCTCGCGTTGATCCCGATGCCTCCCTCAAATGCTTTTTTTAGCTCAGTAGGCATCACCGAAATATTCTTCTGGACACCGAACGCATCACGGAACATCAGACGGATAAACTTCACGTCTTCCTCCTCCATGTATTGCATGATTTCTTCCTTTGTATATTCCATAAAAACTCCTTTCTTGCGTGCAAGCACGCAGGCTCGTATCTATCGTCCATCCTCGCGCTATATCGCGCACATCGCTCTGATTCGCGGGGAGATTTCCTCCAAAACATCCAACAAAATCCTCACTGTATCAAGCGAAGTAAACATCGTCACTCCGTTTGCGACAGCGCACTGCCTGATTGCGACGCCGTCCTCGTAATGTATCCCTGACAGCACTGCTCTGGTATTGATAATATAACTGACATAACCGGCGCGTATCGACCGTAGTACTTCATCACTGCCCTCCGACAGTTTTCCCCTCATACGCGTCCTGATTCCATGTTCTTTTAAAAAGTTTGCGGTCCCGACTGTCGCCTCTATGTTGAATCCCAACTGGTAGAACCTGCGCACCAGAGGCAACGCCTCCTCCTTGTCCTCGTCCGCCAGCGTCACAACTACGGTTCCGTATTCCTTCATCTTGATCCCGGATGCCTGCATCGCTTTATAAAAAGCACGGTTCAACTGTGTGTCATAGCCGATCGCCTCTCCTGTCGATTTCATCTCCGGCGAGAGATAGGCATCCATTCCGGAGAGTTTTTCAAACGAGAACGCAGGCGCTTTTACAAAATGGCACTCCGCCTCCTCCGGATACATGTCCACTATTCCCTGCTCCCTCAATGATACACCCAGCATAGCCTTTGTAGCGATTCCGACCAGCGAGAAACCTGTCGATTTTGATAAAAAGGGAACGCTCCGGCTGGCTCGTGGATTCACCTCAATTATATAAACCTTCTCACCGTCAACTATATACTGGATATTAAACAGTCCTACAATGCCAATCCCACGCCCTATTCTCGTCGTATAATCACGTATTGTTTCTTTTACTTTTTCCGAAATTGAGAACGGAGGATAAACACTCGTGGAATCACCGGAATGAACTCCGGTTCTCTCGACAAGCTCCATAATACCCGGGATGAATACATCCTCTCCGTCGCAGATCGCGTCAACCTCAACCTCCTTGCCGACTATGTACTGATCGACTAAAACAGGCTTGTCGACATCAACCTCCACTGCGTTTTTCAGATAATGGCGAAGCATCTCCTCATTGGCAACTATCTCCATCGCGCGGCCGCCGAGAACGAAACTCGGACGCACGAGAACCGGATATCCGATCCTCTCCGCTGCCGTCACTCCACTCTCTATATCCGTTACCGCCTCACCGACAGGATGCGGTATCCCGAGTTCCATTATGACTGACTCAAATGAATCCCTGTCCTCAGCCTTGTCAATTGCTGCGCTGTCAGTTCCGATAATGGGAACACCGCGTCTCGTGAGCGGTTCCGCGAGATTAACGGCAGTCTGACCTCCAAGTGTAACTATAACACCCTTCGGTTTTTCAAGATCAATTATATTCATGATATCCTCTATTGTCAGCGGCTCAAAATATAGTTTGTCAGCCGTGGTATAATCCGTAGATACCGTTTCGGGATTGTTGTTGATCACAATTGCCTCATATCCGAGCTCTCTGATGGCATGTATCGCATGTACAGTTGAGTAATCAAATTCCACTCCCTGGCCTATCCGTATCGGTCCGCTGCCGAGCACTATTATTTTTTCCTTGTCCGATACTATTGATTCGTTTTCCTCCTCATAGGTAGAATAAAAATAAGGCACATAACTCTCAAACTCACTCGCGCAGGTATCGATCATTTTATACACCGGATAGATGTTTTTCTGCCGTCTGAGTTCCCATATCTCATCCTCAGTAACGCCGGTCAGTTCCGCGATATACGAATCTGAAAAGCCCATCTTTTTCGCCCTGATCAACAGATCGTCCGTAATCGATACTCCCTCTAATTCTTTTTCAAACATAACTATATTTTTTATTTTATCGAGGAAGAACATATCGATCATTGTCCTCTGGTTAATTACCGACGGATCCACTCCGCACCACATCAGCTGCGCTATCGCATACAGTCTGTCATCAGTGCCCTCTTTTATATAGTCAAGAAGCTCATCCACAGTCATATTCGCGGAATCAAATTTCTCCAGATGAATGTGGTTTTTGCCGTCCTCCAAAGACCTGATTGCCTTCAACAGGCTTTCCTCCATGGTCCGTCCCACACTCATCGCCTCGCCCGTTGCCTTCATCTGAGTAGAAAGCGTGTTTGATGCCGTCGTGAATTTATCAAACGGAAACCGCGGAACCTTTGTTACCACATAATCCAGGGAAGGCTCAAAACATGCGGGCGTATTCGCAAGCTGTATTTCATCCAGCGTCATACCGACCGCTATTTTAGCGGAAACCCTGGCTATCGGATATCCGCTTGCTTTTGACGCGAGTGCCGATGATCTGGACACCCTCGGATTTACCTCTATCACATAATAACGAAAACTCTCCGGATCGAGCGCAAACTGCACATTACAGCCTCCCTCTACCCGGAGCGCCCTGATAATTCTCAGGGCGGAATCCCTGAGCATATGGTATTCCCTGTTTGTGAGCGTCTGCGACGGTGCAACTACAATTGAATCTCCGGTGTGGATGCCGACAGGATCTAAATTCTCCATATTGCAGACAACTATCGCAGTGTCATTTTTATCACGGATCACCTCATATTCAATTTCCTTGAATCCACGTATGCTTTTTTCAACTAAAACCTGATGAACGGGTGACGCCTCGAGGGCATGAGCCATCCTGACCTTCATCTCTGCCTCGTCGTTGGCAAATCCGCCTCCTGTTCCTCCCAGCGTAAACGCA
Organism: Eubacterium sp.; assembly: GCA_017614395.1. Taxonomy (GTDB): domain Bacteria; phylum Bacillota; class Clostridia; order Lachnospirales; family Lachnospiraceae; genus Eubacterium_F. Next base: position 13,402 of record JAGABX010000013.1, on the reverse strand, counting down.
GGACGAAGAATAACCGGATACCCGATTTTTGCGGCGGCATCAAGCCCCTCCTCGACACTGTAAGTTATCTGTGACGGAATGACCGGTTCGCCTATCGACTCACACAGTTCCTTAAAACGCTCCCTGTCCTCCGCGCACATGATGCTTTCCTTGTCAGTTCCCAACAGTTCTATTTCACACTCTTCCAAAACCCCTTTTTCACTCAACTGCAAAGCAAGGTTTAATCCGGTCTGCCCGCCGATTCCGGGAACGATCGCATCAGGTCTCTCATACCGGCAGATTCTCGCCATGAATTCAAGTGTCAGAGGTTCCATATAAACCTTATCCGCAATTGACGTATCTGTCATAATGGTAGCGGGATTGGAGTTTGCAAGGATAACCTCATAACCCTCTTCTTTCAGTGCTAAACATGCCTGGGTACCGGCATAGTCAAACTCCGCTGCCTGACCGATTACTATGGGACCGGAGCCTATTACCAATACTTTTTTTATATCATCTCTTTTAGACATTTTTTCCTCCCATCATCCCGATAAACCGATCAAACAGATAGGCGCTGTCCTGAGGACCCGGCGCGCTCTCAGGGTGATACTGGACTGAAATCACCCTGTCTTCTTCCGCAAAAAGTCCCTCCACGGTGTTATCCAAAAGGTTTATGTGAGAGACCTTTATTTTTTTATCAGCGATCGACTTCTCATCAACCGCGTAACTATGGTTCTGTGAGGTAATCTCTATCCTCCCGGTGATCAGGTTTTTCACCGGATGGTTTCCACCTCTGTGACCGAATTTCAGTTTGTAGGTTTCAGCGCCGTACGCCCTCGCGATCAACTGATGTCCGAGACATATTCCGAAAATCGGAAGCAATGTCCTGAGTTTGCGAATAGTCTCGACAACCACCGTTACATCCGCAGGGTCACCCGGACCGTTAGACACAAAAACACCGTCCGGATGCATCTGAAGAATTGTATCACTATCGGTATCATAGGGTACTACTACCACGTTGCACCCGTACCGGTTCAGCATTCGGACGATATTCAGTTTGATCCCGCAATCGATGGCGACCACGTTATATTTCGGATTGGCAGTTCTGGCATACCAGCGCTTTTTACAACTGACACGGCTCACCGCATCATGCGGAACTGGTTCGTTTTGTATTCTCTCCTTCCCCTCATCCGCACTGATGTCGTCAGAGGTTATCAACACCCTCTGCGAGCCGACATCCCTGATATGTCTCACTAGTTTTCTCGTATCAACACCGCTGACTCCGACCACGCCGTTATCATACAACAGTTCAGCCAGTGTTTTCGTATAACGGAAATTAGAGGGCTGATCGTTGTAATCCCTGACTATCATGGCCTGCGGCGATACTATCCTGCTCTCAAAATCCTCATCGGTAATCCCGTAATTTCCGATCAGCGGATAACTCATGACCACCGCCTGATCCGTGTACGACGGATCGGATACGATCTCCTGATAGCCGACCATGGATGTGTTACACACCAGCTCACCCCCAGTATCGGTATCCGCTCCGAAACCGTATCCCTCGTACACACTCCCGTCCTCGAGGATCAGTTTCCTTTTATTGTTATTCATTGATCTGTTACTCCTTGCCCAAACAGATTTGCCGACATACGACATTAATTCATCTATACCCACACATTCTACACCCACGCCTATAAAAAATCAACCCTTTCTGACTCTACATATTTGTGTATCCCATCAGATATTCGTCCACCTCTCTCGCGCATGCCTTGCCCTCTGCGATGGCCCATACGACTAATGACTGTCCGCGATGCATATCTCCCGCAGTAAAAATGCCGTCCACGCTTGTTTTATGTTTTCCTTCTTCGGTTGCAACACATCCTCTGGGACCTAGCTCTGTTTTTGCTGCTTTCGGAAGATACTCCTCTGCCCCGACAAATCCCGCAGCAATGAGAAGCAGATCACATGGAAGAGTCTGTTCCGTGCCCTTCACTTCAGATAGTTTTCCGTTTTTGAACGATACCTTTACGGTAACGATTTCTTTGATAGCGCCCTTTACGGATTTTACCTCCTTTACGGTAGTCTCAAACACTCTCGGATCTTCTCCGAATTTATCTATCGCCTCCTCGTGACCGTAGTCAGTTCGCAGGGTTTTCGGCCACTGCGGCCACGGATTGTTTTCGGCTCTCTCTACAGGAGGTTTCGGCATCATCTCGAGAGCGGTAACACTCTTCGCGCCGAGTCGTATTGAGGTACCTATGCAATCGTTTCCCGTATCGCCTCCGCCGACGATAACGACATGTTTGTTTTTAACTAAAGGCGCTACCTTTTTATCCAGGCATTTTTCGAGATAACTTTTGGTTACATCGGTCAGGAAATCAACCGCAAAATAAACATGATTTACGTTATCGATCCCCTTTGCAGTGAGGTTTCTCGGCTTTTTCGCTCCGCAGCACATCACGATGGCATCAAATTCCTTTTTCAGTTTGGCAACGGTTATGTCTTTTCCGACATCTACTCCTGTCTTAAAAAGTATACCTTCCTCCTCCATCAGTTTCTGCCTGCGGGCTATTACCTTTTTATCGAGTTTCATGTTGGGTATGCCGTACATCAGAAGTCCGCCGATCCGATCCTCCCTCTCGAATACCGTTACCTGATGCCCTCTTCTGTTCAGTGTATATGCGGTACTCAGTCCGGACGGACCGCTGCCGATCACAGCAACCTTTTTCCCACTGCGCTGTTTAGGGGGTCCAGGACTCATCCACCCGTTTTCATAGGCCGTTTCAATAATATAACGTTCGTTGTCATGAACTGTTACACTCTCTCCGTCCTGACCGTTGATGCACGCCTTCTCACAGAGAGCAGGACAGACTCTCCCCGTAAACTCAGGAAACGGATTTGTTTTCAACAGTCTTGACAGTGCATGTCTGTCCTGCTTTTTATATATGGCATCATTCCACTCGGGAATCAGGTTGTGAAGAGGACAGCCTACAACCATGCCGCCTAAATTCATTGCCGACTGACAAAACGGAACTCCGCAGTCCATGCATCTCGCTGCCTGACACCGTCTGTCTTTTTCCTCGTTCATCACATAAAACTCGTTAAAGTTTTTTATGCGTTCCAATGGCGAAACCTTTTTATTCTCATTTCTGTCATATTCTAAAAATCCACCTGTTTTACCCATTTTGACCGGTCACCTCCTTAAACGCCTCATACACGGCAGTTTCCGAATCGACGCCCTGCTCCTCATAATGCGAAATTGCCGTCAGCATCTTCTGGTAATCGTTCGGCACTATCTTTTTAAAATCAGGCAGGTACTCATCAAAATGCTCCAACACTTCCCTGCCGAACTCCGATCCGGTCTCAGCAACATAGTCTGTCAGGATTCCCTTCAGCTCACTGATATCATACTCTCCGGTTACCTCCGTGAGCGAAGCCATATCCTTGTTCATCCGCAGATACAACGTATGCTCTCTGTCAAGAACATATGCGATACCGCCGCTCATGCCGGCCGCGAAGTTTTTACCTGTCATTCCGAGAATTACCGCGCGCCCGCCTGTCATGTACTCGAGCCCGTGGTCGCCGCACCCCTCGGCAACCGCAGTTGCGCCGGAGTTTCTCACGCAGAACCGCTCACCGGCAACGCCGTTTATATATGCTTTTCCTGCTGTTGCTCCATACAGGGCAACATTTCCGATTATGATGTTATCATGCGCTTTGTATGCAGCCTCCTCAGGTGGTGTTACAATCAGTTTCCCTCCGGAAAGTCCCTTGCCGAATCCGTCATTGGCATCACCGTACAGGCGAAGCGTCAGTCCTTTCGGTATATAGGCTCCGAACGACTGGCCGGCTCCACCGCGCGCAACAACCGTAACTGTATCCTCCTTAAGTCCGTCCGCATGCTCCTCAGTAATCCGTGAACCGAGCAACGTTCCGAAGCTTCTGTCAGTGCTCGATATCTCCACATCAATTTCCGTTTTCTGCGAGCTCTTTTTCTTTTTATACACGGGAATGAGTTTTGTTGCGTCGAGTGTTTTTTCAAGTCCGAAATCGTAGCTGTCCTTCGCAACAAAATGCGTGTTCAGCGAAAACTCTTTATCAATATCACTGTTTAATATCCGTGACAGATCCGCGAGTACAGCCCTGTCGGTCCTTCCCTCCTGTCTGGTTTTCAAACGATCCGTGCGTCCCACCATCTCCTCGACAGTTCGAAATCCCATCTCGCTCATGATCTCCCTGAGCTGTCTCGCAACAAATCTCATGAAATTCATCACATGCTCAGGCTTGCCTGCGAAACGTTTCCTCAGACACTCATTCTGTGTCGCGATCCCGACGGGACAGGTATCCTTGGAACAAACCCTCATCATCATACAGCCTAACGATACCAGCGGCGCTGTCGCGAATCCGAACTCCTCCGCTCCGAGCAACGCAGCTATGGCAACATCACGGCCGGTCATGAGTTTTCCGTCGGTTTCCAAAACAACGTGGGATCTGAGGCCGTTTTCAACTAAACATCTGTGTGCCTCACTGACACCGAGTTCCCACGGAAGTCCCGCATGATGCACCGAGGAGGATGGTGCAGCTCCGGTTCCTCCGTCGTAACCCGATATCAGAATGGCACCCGCGCCGGCTTTCGCAACGCCGGACGCGATCGTTCCTACTCCCGCCTCTGAAACTAACTTTACTGAAATTCTTGCCTTGTCATTCGCATTTTTAAGATCGTAGATCAACTGAGCCAGATCCTCGATCGAATAAATATCATGATGCGGCGGCGGGGAGATGAGCGATACGCCCGGAGTTGAAAATCTGGTCTTGGCAACCCACGGATACACCTTTTTCCCGGGCAGATGACCACCCTCGCCGGGCTTTGCTCCCTGCGCCATTTTTATCTGAATTTCCTTTGCGCTGAGCAGATAACTTGAGGTCACGCCGAAACGCCCGCTCGCAACCTGTTTGACCGCACTGTTTTTCTCGGTGCCGAATCTCTCGGTAGCCTCGCCGCCCTCACCGGTATTCGACCTGCCGCCGAGGCGGTTCATCGCCATAGCAAGTGTTTCATGCGCCTCCTGAGACAGCGAACCATAGGACATCGCTCCGGTCTGGAAACGTTTTACTATCTCATCCTCGCTCTCAACCTCATCTAACGGAACCGGAGTTTCAGCAGGTACAAACTCGAGCAGGGCCCGCAGTGTATGCGGTCTGTTCTCGTCATCCACCATCTGAGCGTACTCCCTGAATATATCATAGTTTCCTTCTCTGACCGCGCGCTGCAGTGTTACGATCGTTTTCGGATTATACATATGATCCTCAGCGTCATGTCCGCTTCGCAGTCCGTGGAAACCTATGGAGTCAAGCGTCGAGTCCACCGGCAGTCCCAGAGGATCAAATGCCCTGTTATGACACAGTTCTACATCCTCTCCGATCTCTCTGATCCCGATGCCACCCGCGCGGCTCACTGTTCCTGTAAAGTATTTGTCTATGAGTTCCCGTGAAAGTCCTATTGCCTCAAAAATACGTGCAGACTGATAGGACTGCAGTGTGGATATTCCCATCTTTGCGGCAATTTTGACCACCCCGTTCAACAGCGCTTTATTATAATCTTCTATCGCTGTATGGTAATCCTTGTCGATCATTCCGATATCGATCATCTCCGAGATGCACTCGTGGGCAAGGTACGGGTGGATTGCCCGCACACCGTATCCGAGAAGGCATGCTATCTGGTGAACATCACGGGGTTCGCCGCTCTCGAGAATGAGTGATACCTGGGTTCTCTTTTTCGTGCGCACCAAGTGCTGCTCAACCGATGAAACAGCGAGCAGTGAAGGTATGGGCATATGGTTTTCATCAACTCCCCTGTCCGAAAGGGTTATGATATTCGCACCCTCTGAAACCGCCCTGTCTACCGCAATATTTAACTGATCCAGAGCGCGCTCAAGCGGGGTGTTTTTATAATATAACAGCGATACCTTTGCAGTGTGAAATCCTTCCGTATCGAGTGCTTCGATCTTCATCAGATCAACACCGGTCAATATCGGGGAATTGATCTCGAGCACTCTGCAGTTATCACCCTTTACCTGCAGGAGATCACCATCGGAACCGATATAAACAGTCGTGTCGGTAACAATCTTCTCCCTGAGCGAATCGATCGGCGGATTTGTAACCTGAGCAAACAGCTGCTTAAAATAGCAGAACAACGGCTGGTGATGGGAGGATAACATCGCCAACGGCACATCATTTCCCATGGAGACCGTCGGCTCCACGCCATCCATCGCCATAGGAAGTATCTGGCTTTTTACATCCTCATACGAATACCCGAACACCTTGTACAGCCTGTCACGAACAGACTGCTCATGCGTCGGAATCTTTTTATTCGGGATGTTCAGATGATCGAGGTGCAGCAGATGTCTGTCGAGCCACTCACCGTACGGATGAGCATGCGCGTAACGCTCCTTGCATTCGGCATCCGAGAGGATTCTCCCCTCCTTCGTGTCAACTACGAGCATCCTTCCCGGTGACAGTCTCGATTTTTTCTCGATCGTGTCCTCGGGTATATCGAGAACTCCGACCTCTGATGCCAGGATAAGTCTCTTGTCCCTGGTCACATAGTAACGGCTGGGACGGAGTCCGTTCCGGTCAAGTGTCGCCCCGAATAACTCTCCGTCGGTAAAAAGTATCGCCGCCGGGCCATCCCACGGCTCCATCATGGTTGCGTAATAGTGATAAAAATCCTTGCGTTCCTGACTCATGGCATCATCATGTTTCCAAGGCTCCGGAATTGTGATCATCATCGCCAGCGGAAGCTCCATTCCGTTCATATATAGGAACTCGAGAGTGTTATCAAGCATTGCCGAATCGGAACCGGATGCCGCGATAACAGGATATACTTTTTTCAGATCATCCGTCAATACAGCGCCACTCATAGTCTCCTCACGTGCCAGCATGCGGTCTGCATTTCCGCGAATGGTATTTATCTCACCATTGTGCGCGATCATACGATACGGATGGGCACGCTGCCACGACGGGGTAGTGTTTGTGGAGAATCTGGAGTGTACCAGCGCTATCGCTGTTTTGTAATCCTTTGACAGCAGATCCTCATAAAAATTCCTCAGCTGCCCGACTAAAAACATGCCCTTGTAAACAATTGTACGTGATGAAAGAGAACAGATATAGGTATCCTCAGAGCTCTGCTCGTACTCACGACGCAGGCAGAAAAGTCTTCTGTCAAATTCGAGTCCCCTGGAAACATCGTCCGGTCTTTTTAAAAAGCATTGGCTGATGTGTGGCATGCAATCCACTGCAACCTGTCCGAGAAGCTCGGGATGGGTGTCCACATCACGCCAGCCGAGGAATTCTATTCCCTCCTTTTCCGCGATTACCTCGAGCATCCTCATTGCAAAACGGCGTTTTATAACCTCCTGAGGAAAGAAAAACATGCCGATTCCGTAGTCACCTTCATCGCCTATTTCTATCCCTGTTTTTTTACACAGTTTTTTGAAAAAGGAATGCGATATCTGAGTCAGTATTCCGACACCGTCACCGACCTTTCCGGTAGCGTCCTTTCCGGCGCGGTGCTCGAGTTTTTCGACAATGCTGAGCGCGTCATCAAGGACTCTGTGATCCTTTTTCCCATCGATATTTATTACGGCACCGATACCGCATGCATCATGCTCGTTTTTCCACCAGTCAGTATTATTATTCGCGTTATTATTGTCACTATTATTCATCATCATCATCCATTCATTTTTGTTATTTTTTACAGTAGGAAACACAGAGTTCCCCCTGTGTCCCCCACGCATATGAAAAACCTCTTTCTATCTACAGTAAGCACTTTTTAAAAAAAGCATTTACCATAAACCTATCTGAGTGAAAACAGCATCTGTCCGTAGGTCGGATAACTCAGATACTCATCCGGAATCAGAGCCTCTGCCTGATCTGCATATACTCTCAGCTCATTCATATCAGCCAACACTTTTTTCTCGTAGAAATCCGCCTGCTTCTGGACATCCTCTATACCCTCAGCCTCGAGCGTATCCTTTTTCAATGTCTCAAGTTTTTCTGCAATCTGAGCTGATGTATCGTCAAGAGTTTTCAGGATGCCTATCTCGAGCGTAGCCTTAGCTGCCGGCATCACATCCTTTTTCTGCATAATCTCGTTGGTCAGATCCTGCTCGTATGCGATGAGACCTGATGTCAGATCCTTGCGAACCATCTCCTGCATGGTAAGAGCCTCGATATTGATGGACTTTGAATAGTTCTCAAGCAGGATCTCGTAACGAGACTCAATCTCCTCTTTTGTGAAGATCTGGTGTGATGTAAAAAGTTTGATCGATTTTTCGGAAATCCACTCCGGCATTGCATCCGGCAGTGATTTAAGGTTCGGGAGACCTCTCTTCTCAGCCTCTGCGATCCACTCGTCCGTGTATCCGTTTCCGTTGAAAAGAACCCTCTTGTGAGCAATAAGTGTTTCCTTCAGTAATTCCGTCAGTCTGTCATGAAGCGCATTGCCGGTCAGGCCTTCTATTTCTGCGCTCATGCGTGACAGAATCTCCGCTACTGCCGTGTTCAGGACAATGTTCGCATTTGCTACGGATACGCTCGACCCCGGCATGCGGAACTCGAATTTGTTTCCGGTAAACGCAAACGGTGATGTACGGTTACGATCCGTGTTGTCCTTTGTTATATGCGGGAGAACCTGTGCTCCCATTTCCATTTTTTCCTTGTCCCCGCTTTTGAACGCTGTACCCTGTTCTATGCTCTCCAAAACCCTGGCGAGCTCATCACCGACAAAGATTGATATAACTGCCGGCGGAGCCTCATTTGCTCCGAGACGGTGATCGTTTCCTGCCGATGCCACAGACAGACGAAGCTGCTCTGCATATTCATCAACCGCCGCGATAACAGCGATCAGGGTAACGAGAAACGGTACATTGTCATCAGGATGCTTGCCCGGATCTAGGAGGTTGATGCCTGTATCCGTGCAGATTGACCAGTTATTATGCTTTCCGGAACCGTTAATTCCGTCAAACGGTTTTTCATGAAGGAGGCATGCGTATCCGTGTTTGTCGGCTACTTTTTTCATAACCTCCATAGTCAGCTGGTTGTGATCCACAGCAACGTTTGCCGTTTCAAATACAGGCGCCATCTCATGCTGCGAGGGTGCAACCTCGTTATGCTTTGTCTTGGCAGGGATACCGAGTTTCCACAGCTCCTCATCGAGATCATGCATGAATGCGGATACCTTCGGTTTGATAACTCCGAAATAGTGGTCCTCCATCTCCTGACCTTTTGTCGCAGGCGCGCCGATCAGTGTGCGTCCGGTAAAAAGCAGGTCCTTTCTCTGCATATAATCTTCCTTGTCGATAAGGAAATATTCCTGCTCTGATCCGATGGTCGTGTTTACCCGTGACACATCTTCATATCCGAGGATCTTCATCATCTTTACCGCTTCCTTTGAGAGAGCTTCCATGGAACGCAGGAGCGGTGTCTTTTTATCGAGTGCCTCGCCTCCGTAAGAGCAGAACGCTGTCGGGATATAGAGTGATCCGTCCTTGATAAATGCCGGAGAACTCGGATCCCATGCGGTATATCCTCTCGCCTCAAATGTGGCGCGAAGTCCTCCTGACGGGAAACTCGAAGCATCCGGTTCGCCCTTTACCAGTTCCTTTCCCGAGAACTCCATGATAACGCTTCCGTCACCCTCAGGGGAGATAAAGCTATCGTGTTTCTCGGCGGTGAGCCCTGTCATCGGCTGGAACCAGTGTGTATAATGAGTGGCTCCGTTCTCGATTGCCCACTCCTTCATGGCTACCGCAACCGCGTTGGCAACGTCGAGTTCGAGGTGAGTGCCGTTCACGATTGTTTTATGAACTGCCCTGTAAATGTCCTTGGGCAGGCGTTCACGCATTACTTTGTCTCCGAATACGAGGCTTCCGTATTCCTCGGGTAATTTCTTTGCTTCCATCATAGATTTTTCCCTCCTTATTTACCTATTTGTCGCACGAGCGCTGATGTGAGCTTTTCTCACGACTCGCAAGCTCGCTGTGAGAAAACTCACGCCGCTCGTGCTGAGATTACTGTTCCTGAATTACTGTATTTATTGCCGGCCCGAAAAAATCTATGGAGTCGGCAATCATTACCACTCGGTTTAAATTTACTCTCCGCTGGCGCCATAGTTAGATAACACGCGCGCGGAGGGATCGTCAACGTTACAGCCGTCCCATGATTTGTTGGGCATCCAGAAATCGTCTACCATATGGGACTGACCGGGGTAATACTTTTCAAAGATGTCGCGATATAGTAATGACTCCTTGGTGAATGGCTTCGCATGCGAATATTTTTTGATTCCCTCTTCAAAAGCTTCATCCGTGTAGGTTTTATCCGCGAGCTCCATCAGATCGTCTCGCAGGGAGTGACCGACGGCGTCGGAGAAGGCGGCTTTTTCTCTCATCAGTATTTCGTGAGGGATCAGTGCGTCCTTCTCAAAGGCGTGACGCAGGAGATATTTTCCTATGCCGTAACGGTTCAACTTTTTCTCAGGATCGATTGCCATCACGTAATCGACGAAATCGAGGTCACCGAACGGAACTCTGGCTTCCAGCGAGTTTACGCTGATGCAGCGGTCCGCACGGAGCACATCATACATGTGAAGTTCGCGGATACGCTTTTTCGACTCCTCCTGAAACGCCTTCGCATCAGGCGCGAAATCGGTGTATTTGTATCCGAATAATTCATCCGAAATCTCTCCGGTCAGCAAAACCCGAATATCCGTGTTCTCCCTGATCCACTTGCATAGCAGATACATTCCTATCGACGCCCTGATAGTTGTTATGTCATATGTAGCCAGCGCCTTTATTACAGGTTCTAATGCATCAACCACATCCTTTGCCGTAATAATGACCTCATGATGATTACTGTGGATGTAATCCGCTACCTGTCTCGCGTATTTCAGATCGATCGCGTCGATATCCATTCCGATAGCAAATGTCTCTATCGGTCCGTCCTGCAGGCTCGCGGCCACACCGCATACGAGTGAGGAATCAAGTCCGCCCGAGAGCAGATAACCTATCGGCTGATCCGCGGTTAATCTTTTTTTGATTCCGTTTACCAGTCGATCATGGATTCCCTCGCAGATTGCATCCAGATCTTCACGGCCCTCCGGTGAATCCTTTGCCTGAGCATCATTCGGTATCTCATCTGCCTGTGCTCCTGTGTACTTTACAACGGACCGGTCAAACTGCATGTTGTCCAGAGTAAGACTTCCTATCGTCTTTCTGCTCTGGGCATTCCCCACACCGCTCAAATGTCTTCCCCGGCCGGCCACACCGGGTTCCCAGCCGGTTTTTGCATACACCCCTCCGGTCGTCATATCCCGGTAGCATACAAACTCTCCTTTTTCATAATAATGTCCCGGCGGAAACGGTTTTATTTCATTAACTACTCCCACGATATTTTTCGGTTCCGATGCAAATACTATATATCCGTCAGCATCATATCCGTAGTAAAGAGGTCTGATCCCTATCGGATCTCTCGCTGCGATGAATTCATTCTTCTCTCCGTCATATATCACGCAGGCAAACTCCGCATCGAGAAGATTAAACATTGCTGTTCCGAGTTTCTCATACAACGGCATCAACAACTCGCAATCACTGCCGCTCTCGAACGGATATCCTATGGATGCCATGTACTCCTTCAGCGGCTCGAACCCGTAAATCTCTCCGTTGCAAACGACCGCGTTACCACGATGTGTGAACGGCTGCATCCCCGTCGCTCCCGGTCCCATGATCGAGAGACGGTTAAACCCGATCCGTCCGCCCTTTACCTTTACATGATCCGTCATGTCCGGGCCGCGCGACTGTGTCTTCATCAGCATTTCCACAAAAAAGCTTTCCGACACATCAGGTCTGGCATAAGTCAGTATCGCACACATATTGAAAAAACCTCCTAAACAAAGAAAAAGACAAAGACATCCCAGAGAATTCTCTGAGACGCCTTTGCCTCACTGCACGGTATCATATCATATATTATTCAGTTTGTCAAGTAAAAATTTACAGAAGCTCGGCAATCTCATAAATCAGCTTCTCCGAATCCTCCCAACCGAGGCACGGATCCGTTATGGATTTGCCGTAGCAGCCGCCTCCGGGCTCCTGAGCCCCCTCCTCTATATAACTCTCTATCATGAAGCCTTTGAGTATCTTCGCGATGCGATCATCATGTCTGGCGGAATGAAGAACTTCCTTGACAATACGCCGCTGTTCAAACGGATTTTTATTGGAATTGCAATGGTTAGTATCAACGATGAATGCCGGATTTAAAAGGTTCATCTCATCAAAACAGTCACACAGTCTCACGAGATCCTCATAATGATAATTCGCCTTCATCGTTCCGTGCTGATCGGTGTAGCCGCGAAGTATCGCATGGGTGTGGCTGTTTCCGTCGGAATGAACCTGCCATCCGCGATAGATGAATGAATGTCCGTTCTGCGCCGCGCTGATCGCGTTCATCATAACACCATAATCACCGGAGGTGGGGTTTTTCATCCCGACCGGAACACTGATGCCGCTCGAGGTCAGACGATGCTGCTGATCCTCTACGGAACGCGCTCCGACCGCGACATATACGAGCAGATCATCAAGGTATCCATAGTTCTCTGTGTACAGCATTTCATCCGCGCATGCAAAGCCAGTCTCCATCACGGCGCGCATATGCAGATGCCTGGTTGCCTCGATTCCCTTAAAAAGGTTGGGCTTTTCCGTCGGATCAGGCTGATGGAGCATTCCTTTGTAACCCTCGGCTGTTGTCCTCGGTTTATTTGTGTAGATTCTGGGAATTATAAATATCTTGTCCTTAACCTTTTCCTGAACGGGAACAAGCCGACCGATATAATCCATGACCGCTTCCTCGTTGTCGGCAGAGCACGGTCCTATGATCAGAATCAGCTGATCGCGCCTGCCCTCCAATATTGATATGAGTTCTGCCTTTCTCTCCTGGATCGTTTCATTCATTTTTGCGGTCAGCGGATACATTTCCTTGAGTTCCGCAGGTATTGCCAACTGTCTTTCATAGATCATTCCCATTTTGATACGCTCCTTCTCTGATCATGTATAATTATCTGACTGAACCCGTCCGGTTGCCAAATACCGATTCGTTGTACGCGCGCCAATATATCAAATATGCCCCATGTGTTGCTCCGGCAGAAAATAACCGTTTTGCACGCTCATCCTATTATATCCACTATGCTACCTGTTGTCAACTGCACGAAATTCCCGAAGTTTAGCGGACTTGTCCGGGAGTTTGACAGTTGAATAGGGGCATTTTAATGCCAAACCGCTGAAAAGCGGTTATTTTTTTTGTCAAATTTCCTGTTGCATTATATAGTATTATGTGGTATTATATTATATATAAACCACAAGGAGGTGTATTAAAT
>JAGABX010000133.1 GCA_017614395.1 Eubacterium sp. | reverse complement strand
CATCCAGAGAGTTGATCGAAACACAGTAACGGCTCTTTACCGATACGGTCGGACCTATGCTTGCCGCCGTCTCCGAAAGCGAGCCCAGATCGCTGATGACATACTGCGTGCCATCCACCTCACCGATATACATCGCGATATGTCCGGAGAACATCAGCAGAGCTCCTGCCGGGAGCTTGCTGATGGCTGCCTTTTTCTCATTATCCGTCAGGGGACCGAATTCGACTTTATAGGTAGGCATCGCTCTCTGCCAGGTGGTGTTGCGCGGCAACTCCAGACCAAAGCATCGATAAATCGTGCGCGTGTACATCGAGCAGTCCATAGCATGGAGCATGCCGCCCCAGCCGTAACGATCACCGAGACAGCTGAACGCAATCTTGAGAATGTTTGCCTTGGTCATCGGCAGAAATCCAACGCTCACATCGTGATGGGAACTGATCAGCGCCGGCGAACGCACGAACTTGCCGGCGGAATCTCTAGTCGGCAGCCACACGACATAGTTGTACCAGGTACCGCGCTCGGCAATCGTCTCCGGCAGCTGGTCTCTCGGAACGAGCGGCAACTGTGTGCCGAGCATCAGATCGACCTCCGAGGTGGCCGGATCTAGGTTGGATTTTTCAAGTGTTATATGACTCGTCGTCACAACCAAAACCTGATCACCGGTCAGATCCCACTGCGCGAGCCAGGTATCCCTGTCATCACAAATCGCAAAATGATCCGTCTCCACCCATCCGGAACAGTTCAATGAATATCCATGATAGAATTTTCCGTCCGACGTAATCATATCCACGATAAACGGCTCATTGACATTGATAGAGGAATTCATAAACTCATCATCCGGGTCGGTTGCCGACCATCCTACCGGTGCTGCATTCGGCGCCATCCAGAGATCGGCGCGCTTGGTGCAGACCGCATACTTTTTCTGCGTGAAACTGCTCACATCGGCGTCGGTTATGTTTTTCTTTATCGATGCAAACCATGCATCAATGGCTGCCTTGTCGAGAGCCGTGCCATTTACATAGATCGTTTCTCTCTTGCCGATACGGTCCGTGATATCCTTAAACGTGCCCTCAGCCAACTGATCTCTCCGGTCGGATGCCGTCGTGCTATAGGCCGGGGACATGTTTTTCAGGTCAAACATGTTGGTTGCGGAATCTGTCAGGAGCTTCTGATTCTTCTCACGTATCGCCTTTTCATCCATCAGTACCTTGTCCGCATCCTTTTGAAGCTTTGCCCAGTAAGAGTACTTTGTCATCGCTGCCGTCACATCCGACTGGTAGGTAAGGTTCCCCTCCTCTGCCGTCGGTTCCGCGGTCGGTCCCGGAGTCGGCTCAGTCTGGGGCGGAATCTTTTTAAACCCGAAATAATCGTCTAATCCGAAACGGATGCCATTCGCCACCATGCTCAGTCGCTCATCCGTAAGGAGCGATACCTGGTTTCCTACCTCGAGATCGACACTCGGCACCATGCTGAACGAGGTCTGCGTCAGATCCATATCCAACAGACCGGTTCCTTTCCGTGTGAGTCCCGCCTCAACCAATCCGTCCACGCAGGCATTTCCGAGCTTCATATGCTCCTGCCACCAGGTTTTGACAGGCTCCATATTCTTGTACCGCTCATCATCCGGAATGCTGCAGAAAAAGACGCCCGCATCCCTGGTCGTGACATTCGCGTCGTAATGGATCGCGATATGACAATCCGCCTTGTTGTTAGCAATCAATGTACGGGCAATGTTATCAAGCTGGACATCCTCGCTCTCCCGGATCATCAGCACATCGTATCCGTTCTCAAGCAGGACGGCCTTGGTCGCCATAGCAGCCTTCAGCGTAGCCACATACTCCGGCGTTCCGTCCAAAAAAGTCATGCCGGTCGATACCGCGGTTGCCTCTGTGGCTCCCGCCTGGGTACTGCCGGAAACGATCTTGGGACTGCCGTCCGGATGACAGGGCACCTTCACATCCGTGCCGCCCAACGTTCCGTGTCCGGCGTTGATGCAGATAATCTTGTGATTGGCATCCTTCGCCGTCACATGGTATAATGTTGCGATCCCGCTGGTGATCTTGGCACATTCAGCGTACTGCCATGAGGGATCGTACGCAATCTGTTCCGATGTGTAGGTGCGATCTTTGACCATTACCTTGCAGGTAGCTTTCTTTTTGGCCAGTTTAGCCGTGATTGAAGCCTTCCCCTTTTTCACGGCCGAGATCGTGGCAGACGCGGCATTTTTCTTATTAACGGTAACCGCGGCCACCTTTGCGTTTGAGGTCGTCCATTTGATCTTCCCACGATCCTTTTTGCTGACATTTTTTACCGTCAGGGTTTCTGTCTCCTTCACCTGGAGAGAAACCGATGTTTTGTCAAGACTGATTTTGGGGGCTGTTTTTGCGTCCGAAACAGGCAGCTTCCAAGTTGTCAGTAACAGAGCGAACACCATGCCGGTCGCGAGTGTTTTTTTAATACTTATCTTCATTTTTGCATACCTCATACCGGGTAATAATCTTTTTTGAAGAATCCATTACCCGAATCTCCTATTTTTATCAAAACATCGAAGTAATCTTTCCGTTGTTCTTGTTCACATAATACCAACCTACCGTGGCAGTATGGTCATCTACATTTTCATATACATGGAACAGGTATTTATTGCCTTCTGTCGAATCATACTCAGCCTTGTAGCCGCTCTTCCAGATTCCCACATCCTTGAGGTATTGGATCAGCTTTTTTCTGGCTTGTTTTTTGGTCAGCTTTGCCTTTGCCTCGGCCTGTGTCGTGATCTGTGGGAATCCCGGCACCACTCTTGCCACCGGCACAGCGAGCGGTGTCATCAGTGACATGACCAAGAATCCTGCCATCACGGTTACCCTTATTCTTTTGCTGTTTTTAAACATGCTTCTACCTCCTACGTAAAAAACAATGGTTCATACAAATCACTCATTCTATGTAGATAACCTCTCGCGTTTTCTCGAATTCGGAAAGGTGTAATTTTCCGAATCAAGCTTCATACTATAACAGTGAAATATTCTATCATAAAGTAGATTCAAAGTCAAGAAAACGAAGTATTACATCTTTGCGAACTAAAAAGAGGCCTCTTCAAGACCTCTTTCTAGTTTACGGAGAAGGAGAGATTTGAACAATCCTCCTGCTCAGAATACTACGAAAAAAGGAGGGTTCGAGCCTCTCGTTTCCTTTATAGAACCAAGTATAGAACCAATTCATGCATCATTGTTTGTCCATAATCTCCCAGTATCCTTTTTTTGCAGACCCGTTTCGTACAAGAACACCCATCTCTTTTAGTTTTTTGATGTTTTCCTCAATATTTCTTTTAGAAATCCCTATTTCTTCAGCAAGCTCCGCACCAGTTAAAAATGAGTTCTGTCGTAGCAATTCCACAATTCTATTCTGATTCTTATTTAATCTGATTGCAGCAATAGTCTGATTATTCACTGATTTTTCACCGATGCTATCACCGATGTTTTCACCGATGCTATCACCGATGTTAGTTTCATCACTTACTGATTGATCCGAATCCTTTTTCTCCAAGAATCTTGGATGAATGGGAATAGTCACACATACCGATTGCCTATCCGGATCCGTTTCAAATACCGCCTCGGGAGACCCGTTGATCTCAAGTTCTTCCTGAATCGTCGGAATACCGGTACAGTGCCCCTCACACAATTCAAGCTCATGCAGGAACTCACCGAGTCGGCGATTACGATAGTACCTCGATCGGAATCGTTTTCCTTCCTTGATAGCTGAATCAGGAACTGACCGATCTATACCAGGGCAATTGATAATCCGTATGCAATCCGGCTCAATCTCGATTGTGACCGGCTCGTGCTTTTTGTAATCCCTATGATAAAACGCGTTGACCACTGCCTCTTCAATGGCGTTATATGGATAACTCGTACTCGTAACAGACTCCATCTGGCCATTAACCTTGTCAATTATACTCTCAATAGCCAGATCCTGAATCTTTTCCATCGTCCGCTTGATGATCTGTGGGACTGTTCCCTTTATCGAAGGAACCTCAATAAAACTATTGGGATTCTTTATGCTTCCTTCCGGGAACTTGACAATATCCACCTGCATATAAGGAAAGAACTTGTCCGGCTCCTCGCAGAACATCATTAGCGCCACATTTCTAATCCTGTGTCGCTCCGGTGGTCCAGACAAGAGTTGCATCTCATCGAGCACCTCTTCAAGTCCTCTACTCCGGATTTGCTTTACCAATTTGCTTCCCGTTGCTTTAAGATGTTCTGTCAGCAGGACTTCCGATATATCATCTAATGTTGCATTCGGATTTCCAACCATGTCGTATGGCTCATTGCTGGCCATAGCATACAGTTCTCTCTCTTGTTCAGGCGTGGCAACAACAGAATTGGAATTACTCCGAATTCGTAGCTTCAGAATCTGCCCTTTTGGCGTCGTCACCTTGTCTGGAACCTTATATGGTCGTTCAGAACCGGTCGGAATCCAAATAGCAATGATTTTCTTGTCATCCACATCCTCAATAGAAACCTTTGGCGAATATGATGGCATAATCAGTTTGTTATAGCCAATCATTTCTTTCTGAATACGATCCAACATGTTTTCTTCCACGCCAAAAACAGGGCGAATAGCGACACCGTCCTTTTCCTCCACACCGATCAATATATAACCGCCCCCTTGGCTGTCATAATCATTAGCAAAGGCACATATTGATCGATAGATGTCATCCGGATTCCAACCCTTCTTGAACTCGATTCGGTTGGACTCTATCTTCTCCTTATTAAGCAAGGACTCAATACCTATTTCAAGGCTCATTTATCTCCTCCAATTTTG
>JAGABX010000132.1 GCA_017614395.1 Eubacterium sp. | reverse complement strand
TACGGGGTCAGAACATTGGTGTCTTCATCCGGAATATTCCGTTGTTTCCTTATTCGTATCCATAGTCTTGCGAAACACGAAAAACCGGTCAAACAGATACTCCGTTACCAGATTAAGCGCCATGTTCAACACGGTAACGAGAATCTCGTTCCATCCGCACGCAACCGCCAGATAATCCCCTCCGATCGTCGTAACCGGTGTAAAAACGGCGTAGAAGCAGGCAACCTTGATCATCGCAACCGGCACATTGCCCGCCGACTGAAAGGTAAACTTCCGATTCAGGGTGAAATTCCACAATACCGAAAGCGTCAGTGCAATCAGATACTTGGGCCAATACCGCCACTCCGTGAATACATCCAACGCCGTAAACGATACAAACTCAACGACACCCGCGGATATGGAAAACAGAACAAACTTCACGATTCTGCGGATTTCCGTGGTTTTCTTCGCTTCCATTACAATATATCCTCCTCAAACGCACTGATTTTTGTGCTGTCTAGTGTATTATACACCATTCCGTCAGCTTTGTCACGAAAAAAAACAGAATGAAGATGAAGCACCTTTTCGAACTGGGTTGACTGATGACATATAAAATTTGCTATAAATTAGTTGCAGATTTTTTGCATCCCTCCTGATTTTGGCAACGTCCAAAATTCAGAAAATGTGCAGAAAATCGATTATTCGAGGGTTGTCGAAATCGATCATCCCGCATCCGTTCAAAAATATCCGGATGCCCATAGATTCTGAAAGTGCCGAGATCTCGCGCTTTTTGTCCGATAAAGGGTCACTACAGACCACGAGAGGGAATTAATTACCACTCAGGATAACTACATGCCATCAGGTGCCATTCGACTTAACCGACTTAAAATCCCTCGGGGGCAACCCCGTACGAGCTCAAGTCTCGTTACCTGCACGTAAGCTACGAGCAGTACAAAACCAAGAGGAACACTCACCGACAAGTTTACTTGTCAGGGGAGTGTTCCTTTTGGTTTTACACGGCGACAGCCGTGGGACAAGTGCTGGATAGCGAGGCACTGCCGAGCAGACAGCACTTGTATGCTGCTCGTAGCGTAGCATGCGAATGTCGTGGGATCAGTGGCACGAAGTGGCACTGATATACTCAAACTATGGTATCCAATGCAAATGAATTGGAGAAAGAAGTATCGAATGAAGAGATAAAAAAGGTGAATGATATATTAGTGGAAGCGACGGAGTGTTTTAATTCTGCAATTCAATAGAAGGAGAGAGAAAAACTCGGAAAAATGAAGAAGACTGAAAAGGGGGCAACCCATTTGCAGTCTTCAGTCTTCAGCCTTTGTCAGATATGGAACCCAAACGCCGTATTGTCGTGCATTTGGGTACCTGAACAAGAATAGTTCTAAAAAAAGAGTAGTCTGCAATAGTTCAGACTACTCTTTTTGTATATTGCTTCTCCCATTCAATACTTATTATCTGTGAAAGAAATCACTTAAATCGTTCCAAAACCCTATTGAAATCAAGGATGTTCATTCCAGTGTAGAAGTCCTTTCCTGCACTCTCTTTGATACCGGTGATATTCAGACTCCCCGCTATCGAATGGGTATAGGCGCAGTCATCTATGAAAGAACTGCCAAGCAGGGGAATGCTGATGTCGTCAAATGAGATATCAAAGTAAAAATCCATAGTGCCTGCATTCGAGATGGATACATCCCGGCACACACAAGGATATGTTGTGACCTCTTGATTGTTGGCAGCTTTTAACGGTCTTGGCCTTGTGCCAATGCTTTGTATTTTAATTTCTTCTCGTAGGAGTTTTTCAAAGGATTCTCTTTTGTTGTGATGAGCGGCATTATCATCTTTGGGAAAAAGGCAATTTACACCTATGACCGGACATACAGCCCCGGTATCAAATAAGAATACAATGTCTCTCCCTTTTGTAGAAAGCCCGCTCAGAGAAAAGAAATGAAACTTCTTTATCTTATGTGAGTGAAATGAGGCTATTAAGTCCATCTGACGATATCCCTCCCAAAATGTGTTGTTTATCGAGTCTTTTTGATTCTTTGTATTCCTCGAGGGCGTAATTATACCTGGGATCAAGTGTAAATGCATACACTATGAGCTTGTTTCCTTTATAATCTGCGATGGTATCGCAGTCCAGATGTTCCTCTAGCCATTGATCCGTATCGACTTCTTTTGGACTGTTGAACTCGAATATGCCCTGTTGTACTTCTACTGCATCATTCATGGGAACACCTCCTTCCGTTTGATTATATTCTACATCCATTTGAATGTTTAGTCAAGATGATGGGTGCGTAGATGGTCAAAACGGTCATAGGGTGGTCATTGTCCCGATTGAAAACTGAAAAACGACGAGAAAACGCTATGTTTGACCGCTGCTACTTTTTCAATTCTCATTTTACGTAATGGATGTGTCTGAAATGTGTCCGATTTTTCGGACATTGCGGTAAGAGAGTGGCACGAATGGTGGTCATATGATGGTCATAAAAGCGAAAAACCGATCGTTATTATGAAGAAGTGGTCATAGTGCGGTCATGACCGCGTTTCGAGCCTGGAAACGGCGAGATTTCGTGGGTTCTGGGAGTGCTACATTTTCAAGTCTCGTCAGCAGCTGGAATAGAAGTCCCGAAAACAGCGAAAAATCGTTGCTTTCGGGACTTTTTTTGAGCGATCCTGTCATCTTCCCCGGAAAACACACGAGCCCGGGTCAGGATACTTCATAGGGAATGCATTACCAAACTTTTGCTTTATGATCATGAATTTGCTATTACACACAACTATAGCATGTAAAATGAAAAAGCATGCAATATAATGAGATTTCATGTTGGGCTTTCATAATTGAAAAAATGTTGAAAAAAAGATTGGCTTGAAAAAAAGATTGGCGTATGATAAAATTTAGGAAATCTATCAATATAGACTGGCTGGTGAAGGGGGTATCTGAAATGACCGTAAAGGAACTGTCAAAGGAAATAAAAAACGGCTCACTCGATGACCGTTTGGCCGAAATATACATGACAGAGGATTCTGTTGCATATCAAAAAGAAAGATATGAAAAAGCAATAAAGGAATTCACTCGTATTTTCAACCACGACACCTCTGATGACGCGCATATTTTTTCTGCGCCCGGACGTACCGAGGTTTGCGGAAACCACACGGATCATCAGAATGGTGAGGTTCTGGCTGCCTCTATCAGTGACGACGCCATCGCAATTGTCACACCACGAGACGATGATGCCATACAGTTGTTGTCCGAGGGATACGAAATGATGACCGTCAGATTGGATTCTCTCGATCCGGTTCCGGAGGAGGAAGGCACAACTAAGGCGCTGATTCGCGGTGTTCTCGCAAAAACCAAAGAAAAAGGATACAATATCGGCGGTTTCAATGCGTATGTGACCAGCGATGTTCTCAGCGGCTCCGGTCTTTCGTCATCCGCGGCGTTTGAAACCATCCTCGGCTCGATACTCTCCGGACTGTACAACAATATGTCCATCGATCCGATTGAGATAGCGATTATCGGACAGTATGCCGAAAACGTTTATTTCGGAAAACCCTGCGGTCTTATGGATCAGATGGCGTGCTCGGTTGGCGCACTCTGCCACATAGATTTTGCCGATCCGGATAACCCGGCAGTCGAAAAAATAGATTTGGATCTGAAAAAGGAAGGCTATTGCCTGTGCATTACGGACACGAAGGGATCACATGCCGATCTCACACCTGATTATGCCGCCGTGCCTGCCGAAATGAAATCTGTGGCAGAATTGCTCGGAGGCAAAATCCTCCACGACGTCACTGAGGAGCAGGTGTTGTCATCCGCAACCATGCTTCGGGAAAAAGCAGGAGACCGGGCATTTCTGCGCGCAATCCATTACTATGAGGAGTGCAAGCGTGTTCAGGAAGCTGTATCGGCCCTGAAATCAGACAGATTTGATAACTTTTTAGATGTCATCCGCCGCTCGGGAACATCGTCATTCGGTTTTCTGCAGAATATCTACTCTCCTAACGACCTGACTCACCAGAACACATCTGTGGGATTGGCCGTGAGTGAAAAAGTATTGCATGAAACCGGCGATGCCGGCGTGTGCAGAATCCACGGCGGTGGATTTGCAGGAACAATTCAGGCATTTGTCAGACAGGATGCTCTTGGTGCATATCGTGACGCGATGGACAGTCTTTTCGGAGAAGGCGCCTGCCATGTATTACTGATACGTCCACACGGAGGTTTCCGGATAATCTGATTTTTCATTCAATGGAATATACCTCGTATTCCTGTAGTATCAGTTTTCCGTGCATATCCACGTCACATGAAAAGTGTTGTATCTCGATATCATCACCCTCCACACTCATAGTCGCGAAGGTGCATTCCCTGTCTCTCTGCCTGGGTCTTGAAATGCTTCCCGGATTGCATATGATCAGATTCCCCATTTCCGCTAAAACAGGTCTGTGTATATGTCCAAATAACAGCACATCTGCATGATTTTCCTCCCCGAAATAACGGAGAGCATCTGTCACACCGTAATCTGCGTAGCGATGACCATGCGTCGCTACTACCCTCTTCCCCGCAAAGTCAATAGCGACATATTCCGGCAAATCAAAATCATGATCCGTATTGCCCTTAACCACATAGGTCAGACATCTCGCCCTGCTCTCCAATAACGGCCTGGCATTACCGATATCCCCCATATGAAAAATCGCATCCACATCAGAAAAGTATTCTACAACCGCAAACATCTCATCATTCTGATTGTGTGAATCGCTGAGCAGTAATGCTTTTTTCATTTTGATTCTCCTGTTTATATCGAATTATTCCGGAACTCTCATGTTCAGTCCGGATCTCAAACGAGTCGTCATCCCCTGCTCTTAAGCAATTCGACCATCTTTCTCACAGCCTGACCGCGATGACTGATGGCGTTTTTCTCCTCAGGTTCCATCTCTCCGGTTGTCATACCGCGCTCCGGATAATAGAATATCGGGTCATAACCAAATCCGTTCTCGCCTTTCGGTTCATGGGCTAATTCTCCCTCGATCACTCCCCGCACCGTTTCAACCTGTCCGTCCGGTTGAGCGCATGCGATAACACAGACAAACCTTGCAGTGCGTTCCTCGTCCGGTACATTCTCGCAGCGTTTCAGAATCTCTGCGTTTTTTATGGAATATGGTGTGTCCTCACCCAAATACCGCGAGGAATATATACCCGGCTCCCCTCCGAGAGCATCCACTTCAAACCCGGAATCATCCGCGAGAACCATCTGACCGGTCGCCTCAGCTACGGCCCGCGCCTTGATTATGGCATTTTCCTCAAATGTTTTGCCGTCCTCCACGATGTCCACATCGACATCCAGATCCTTCATTGACAGTATCTCATAATCCTCGCCCAGCATCTGTTTGAATTCATTTACCTTGCCCTGATTGCCGGTAGCAAATATCAGTTTTTTCTTACTCATCCCGGTTTACCTCGTCCTTTGCATTATTATAGTTATTCAACTCAGCATATATCCTGCTTCGCCCTTATTTTATCCCTGTTTCAGTTTTCTCATGCCTGTTTCGGTCGTTTCGGCGGTTTTACGCCCATATATTGATATAGATAAGTCTTCAGCATTCCGTTATATATTTTTCTGTTTTTTGTCGCTTTCTTCCGAATTGCATTCTCCGTCTCCTCATATCCGCTGAGGACAAACCACGACCATGTATCATCCGCACTGATTTTCTCACCGATTGTCCGGTACAGCGACCGAACCTTTTTCTCCTCGTCACTGTTCAGTCTCTCACCATACGGCGGATTCGTTATTACAAAGCCATACTTTTTCGGGCTCGAAAAATCTGCTATGTCCCTCCGCTGGAAATGGATATCTCCGTCCACACCGGCTAATCTGGCATTCTCACGAGCCATACGGAGGACCTCGTCATCGATGTCGTAACCGGCAATCGACAACTCCATCGGCTCCCGAATTACCGCCTGTTCAGCATCCTCTCTCGCCTGAGCAAAGCTTCTCCTCGTTGCCATACAGTGGGACAGCAGCATCGATAAACCATTCTGAATCGCTTTACTTTCGGAGTCCTCTCTCGGGTCAGCCCATGCTTCAGACAAAAAGGACCGATGCAGTCCCGGTGCCATACGTCGCGCAATCAACGCTGCCTCAATTGGAATCGTCCCGCTGCCGCAGAAAGGATCCACGAGCACACGATCAGCCTTCCACGGCGACAGTAACAGTATAGCCGCCGCCAGTGTTTCCGTCAGCGGTGCCGGAGCCGTGAATTTACGATAGCCCCGCTTGTGAAGTGATTCGCCGGTCGTGTCGAGGCAGATTGTTACTTCATTCTTCAGTATGCTGATTCGGATCGGATAGTCAGCTCCCGTCTCAGGAAATATCTCGATTCCCGGATAATGCTCCTTTAACTCCTCAACGATCGCCTTTTTCACGATACGCTGGATATCCCTCGGGCTGAATAGTTTTGAATTTACGGAGTTAGCCTTGGCCA
Organism: Eubacterium sp.; assembly: GCA_017614395.1. Taxonomy (GTDB): domain Bacteria; phylum Bacillota; class Clostridia; order Lachnospirales; family Lachnospiraceae; genus Eubacterium_F. The sequence goes on along the minus strand of JAGABX010000132.1, from coordinate 18,422 downwards.
CCCAGAATCGTCCGTCAAAGGGAATATAAAAATCCCACGCTATAGCCTTCACCGCCTGAAACAGTTCCTCAAAGGTTTCTGCATGGAATCGGCCGATCCGCCACAGGATCCGCTCTGTTGTACGCAGGTTGATATTGGCACGGGCAATGGCATTCTCATCACCGATAAATGTTACCTTGCCGTTGTCGACCTCGTCGATCTCGTAGCCAAGGTCAGTGATTTCCCTTTTCAAAACCGCTTCCATGCCGAAATGACATGGCGCGATCAGTATCTCGTTACTCAATGCTGCTTCACCTCTATAAAAAAAATGTGGTATTTTGCAGTTTATATCTGACTCGTGGTTACCAATCAAATCGTTACCTATAAAAAACCCGATGAGCAACGGAGCCATACTCCCCACCCATCGGGATTATTTACGGTTTTACGACTCACGCCTTTCCGTCAGAACCAAACAGCTTGATTTTCTCTCGGACGGTTTCCTTGATTGCCTCCGCACCCGGTGCGAGCAGCTTTCTCGGATCAAATCCCTTGCCCTCGAGATCCTTGCCTGCCATGATGTACTCACGTGTTGCCTTCTGGAATGCCCACTGGCACTCTGTATTGACATTGATCTTGGACACACCAAGGTCGATTGCTTTTTTTATCATATCATCCGGAATACCTGTTCCGCCGTGCAATACGAGCGGCATATCGCCTGTTTTCTGCTGGATGGCATCGAGTGTCTCAAAACTGAGTCCCGGCCAGTTATCCGGATATTTGCCGTGGATGTTACCGATTCCTGCAGCCAGCATTGTAACACCGAGATTTGCCACACGCTCACATTCCTCCGGATCTGCGCACTCGCCTGCGCCGACTACTCCGTCCTCCTCGCCGCCGATTGAACCAACCTCGGCCTCGAGAGAAAGTCCCTTCTCCTTGCAGATGGCTACCAATTCCTTCGTTTTCTCTACATTCTCCTCAATCGGAAGAGACGAACCATCAAACATGATGGATGAAAAACCTGCCTCGATACATGCTTTCGCCCCATCATAGGTACCATGATCCAAATGCAATGCAACCGGAACCGTGATCCCCAATGAGTCCACCATAGCCGAAACCATGGCTGCTACTGTTTTAAATCCGCACATATACTTGCCGGCGCCCTCGGAAACACCCAGGATTACCGGGCTTTTCATCTCCTGTGCCGTGAGCAGGATTGATTTGGTCCACTCAAGGTTGTTGATGTTGAACTGACCGACCGCATAATGTCCTGCCTTTGCCTTTTTAAGCATTTCTTCTGCTGAAACTAACATAAAAACCTCCTTTTTGATAAGAGCAACCGATGCCCATCCGTATTGTTAATGAACTGATTATATCACACTCACCCTTCATTTGCAACAGAAAAACAAAGAATGCGGAAAATCTCCCGAAAATTGCTCAAAATCACGATTTACACCAAAACAATCCCTGCAACCATTCTTCCGATGTGATACAATACTGTTGTTGCAAAACAGTATTCATCTATGAGTCGAGGAGGAAATTAATATGGATTTCAATAATCAATCACGTAACAGCAATGGCGCCCTATACGAGAGCGTAATGTCAAATCCCGCCAGGAATCAGGCTCAGGGCAATTACGGTCAGGGCAATTACGGCCAGGCTAACTATGGTCAGGGCAATTACAGTTATACAACCGTCGAGGAGGGTTCAATCTCCAGGAGAACCTACAATTTCATAATCGGACTAATCATCCTGTGGGGCGTGGGCGTTGACACCTTTATCTGTTGGTATTTCAAGGATACTCTGGTTAACACCTTCAGCAGCAACTGGGTTTACATCCTGATCTATTTGGGACTTGTGATCGGTGGCATGGTCATCGTAAATGCAGCCAAAAGCCCTGCGCTCAGTTTCCTGGGATACAACCTGATTGTTGTAGGTTTCGGAATTACATTGGCCATGGTCGTCGAGTATTACGCGCCTGCCGTTGTAACTGAAGCATTTTTGGTAACTGCGATTGTTACCGGATTGATGCTGCTTCTGGGCACCCTCTGGCAGGAAATGTTCAAAAAAATCGGACGCATCCTGCTCGTAGCCCTGATCGGAGTGGTTATCACCGAGGCAATAATGATTCTCATCACCGGCACATATCCGACCTGGATCAGCGTTGTTTCCGCGCTTCTGTTTTCAGGCTTTATCGGCTATGACTGGGCAAAGGCACAGGAGGCTACCGCAACCCCGAAAAACGCGGTGTTGTTCGCTACATCATTGTATGTCGACATCGTTAATCTCTTCCTGAATATTCTCAGGATTGTCGGGAATAACAAATAAAAGAATAGCAAATGCGGCACAAAACCACACCAGCTTTTGTAAATATTTCCTATGAAATAGGAGCACATCATGCTTGATATACTGATCGTTGAGGATAACAAGGAGATTGCCGGTCTGTTGGACGATTTTCTGACACGTGAGAACTACGTGGTCAGCATTGCTGAAAACGGAGAAAAAGCGCTGCGGATTTTTGAAATGTACGGAGCCAAATTAGTCGTGTTAGATGTCAATCTGCCCGGAATCGACGGATTTTCAGTATGCTCGAAAATCCGCGAATCTGCCAACACCCCAATAATCATCGCCAGCGCCAGGACAGATAAATCCGACCAGCTGAAGGGACTGGAGCTCGGCGCGGATGATTACATTGAAAAGCCCTACGACATAGATATCCTGCTGGCAAAAATCCGCGGCATTTTCAAGAGAAAATATGAAACTGCGGAATTGCACGAGGGTGATTTAGTCCTCAACACAGCGAACCAGTCTCTCCGATTGAATGACGAGGACATCCCTATTACCGGCAAGGAATTTGAGTTATTAAAGTTCCTGATTGAAAACAAAGGTACGACCATGAAAAAGGAATACCTGTTCAATACTATCTGGGGCAGCGACAGCGAGTCGGAACCGCAGACATTAAATGTTCATATCAACAGCCTTCGGAAAAAGATTGAACATGATCCGAAAAAGCCGGTGCACATTGTAACCGTCTGGGGCGTCGGATATCGTTTCGAGTAAATCATTTGCATATAAAAACGGGGCAGTGAACACCGCTGCCCCGACTTTTTTTATCTACCGTAATGCTCTGCCACTTTTTTCAGATTATCGATGATCGGCAGATGCTGCGGACAGACGCTCTCACACTGACCGCAGGCAATGCATTCGCTCGCCCTGCCGGCCTTGGATGATAACGTCGCGTAGTTCGACATATTGATTGTCCATCCCTTTTCGGCGAGATCCTCACGCATATCCTCGTTATATAGCGAGAAATATTTCGGAATCGGGATCCGTTTTGGACACCCCTCCACACAGTAGGCACAAGCCGTACAGGGAATGGCAATCTGCGCATTGATTATGTCCGCCACACGGAAGCAAACCTGTTTTTCTGCCTCAGTCAGCGGTTGAAAATCAGCCATATAATCAGTATTGTCCTGAACCTGTTCCTCGCTGCTCATTCCTGACAGAACGAGCATCACACCCGGCAGGCTCGCCGCAAACCGGATTGCCCAGCTGGACACGCTCATCGCCGGATCCAATTCGTCAAACAGTGCTTTCGCCTCATTCGGAACACGTGACAGCGTTCCGCCCTTGGCCGGTTCCATGACGATGACCGGCTTTTCATGTTTCACCGCCACCTCATAGCAGGCGCGTGCATTTACCCATTCGCTCTCCCAGTCCAAGTAATTGATCTGCAGCTGCACAAACTCCATCTGCGGATGCTTTTTCAGAATTTTATCGAGAATTTCCGGCCGGTCGTGAAAGGAAAAACCGGCATGCCGGATCAGTCCTTCCTCCTTTTTCTCGAGGAGCCAGTCAAAACTATGGAACGACTCATATTTATTCAGCATGTTGCCCTCGATGCCGTGCAACAGATAGTAATCAAAATACCCGGCGCCCGTGTTTTTCAGCTGTGTCTGAAAAAGTTCCTCGCGCGTTTCCACTGATTTGAAAAAACCGCTGTGCAGCTTCGTCGCCAGTGTGAAACTCTCCCTCGGATGCCGATCCACCAAAACCTGTTTTGCCACGCTCTCGCTGGCAAATCCGTTGTACATCCATGCCGTGTCAAAATAGGTAAAGCCCCTCTCCATAAACAGATCCACCATCCGACACATCTGATCGATATCGACATCCGCCGCATTCGACGGATCGCGCTGTGGCATGCGCATCAAGCCAAATCCAAGTTTTTTCTCCGGTACAAATTCCATACTAATCCTCCACAACGAGCGCTCTATGCGAGCCTCCACACGAGAACATATATCATCTGTTGTTCGTTGTTCTCATGTCGAACCAACCTGTCAATACTCCTATATAGCAATGTTAGCAACGAAATAATTCTAACATAAGTAACTATCGGATGCAAGAAAAAAAAAGCCCCTCGCGCATTTATAACACGAGGGGCATGTTTGATCTCACCAACCCAGTTCCATGAGCCAATTATTGAGCGCGCGGTCACGCTCCTTCTCCGTCATTTCCTTGTCGGTCGGGCTCACATACTCGCCCTTGATATTGCCATCCACGAGATACAATACTCTGGAACACCGCGCGGCCACCTTGGCATCGTGCGTGACCATCATCACGGTGGTTCCCTCCTCGTTGAGTTTCACCAGCTCGTCCATAACCTCGTTGGAGGAGGTACGGTTCAGGGCACCTGTCGGCTCGTCGGCGAAAATCACCCGCGGACGATTGATCATGGAACGGCAGATGCAGGCACGCTGCATCTGACCGCCGGACACCTCATTGATGTCGTTATCCGCCACCTCGATAATTCCGAGCTTGCGCATCAGTTTCTCACCATCCTGGTATTTCTCTGTTTTTGTGCGCTTGTCCTGTTTGCTCTGCACGGCCGGCAACACAATGTTGTCGAGGATGGTCAGGTTTTTCATCATATACATCTGCTGGAAAATAAAACCCATTTTATCCAAACGCAGACCCGCCAGCTTTTTATCCTTCATCTGCGTGATGTCCTCACCCTCGAAATCCACCTCTCCGCTGGTAGCCTTGTCCATGCCTGAGATTGCATAGAGGAGCGTTGATTTGCCCGAGCCCGACGGCCCCATGATCGCTACCATCTCGCCCTCATCCACATCAAAGCTCACGTTTCGGAGCACGTTGTTCTGGCGCTTATTTACTACATACGTCTTGCATACATCCTTAACCTTCAATAATGTTCCCATGATATATACCTCCATTCATATACTATAGTTTGATTTGCAGTAGGTTTTAATTTGTATTCATGCGAGGGGGCTTTTTTTAACGCCGGTGCGCAGGCGAGGTGTTTTCGAGCCGTGCACCGCTGCGTTAAAAACTGGCGCAAGCGTACCCCGAGCAGAATACAATTAAAACCTACGGAATTATTCAATATTAGCTGTATCCCTCGCCGTAATCTTCCTGGTATATAAAGCCGTGATCATCGCCACAACCACCGTGACTACGAGCACCGCGCCCGGATACAGCAGGAATGTCTTCACTATATCTATATTGTAATCCACGTCATTTTTCCCGGTCATCGCAAAGATCGGGTTACCAAACAGCTTGGTTGCCGGAATTGACAGGGCCGCCGACAGCACCGCCACGACGATTCCGACGATGACGAATCTCCAGGTATGCCACCGCACCACCGCTCCGTCCGAGAACCCGATTGCCTTCAGCGTCGCGATCTGTGTTACCTCACCGGCGATGAGCGTCCTCTCCGTCAGGATCGTCACGAGCAGGATAACAACCATCGTGATTGCGAGCAGCAGATATGCCAGCGCCTCCATCATCGGTGCCACCTTCATGCAGTCGACACAATATTCCTCCGCGTTCATGACCTCATCGGAGTCAAAAATCTCGGAAACCTTGTCCTTGCGTGATTCGATGGTCTCCGCATCCGGATGATCGTCAAATGTTATCTGAATTCCCATCGCCGAGGAATAGTGCATGATATCCACCGGCGCATCCTTGTGAAAACGGATCAGAGAACCCATGTTATTCATGGTCTCATACATTTCCGTAACGATGCAATCCAAATCCTGATCCGTGAAATGAACCGTGATCGTATCTCCGATTCCGATGTCAAAAAAATCAGCCACTGCCGGCGTGATCGCGATCTCATCCGCGCTCTTCGGATCGGTTCCCTCGGTATGTGCGTATGCATCCATCTCTGTTCCCAGTCCGCATTGGAATGTGTAGTTGTATCGCTTTCCGTCCACCGTGATCGGATATTTATACTGAAGCTCGACGCAAACCTTTCCCGGGATGCCGGCGTCCGCCAGTTCCTTCTCATAATCCTTCAGACTGTCCTCAATAGACTCGATCGAGCCCTGGCTCAGCAGCTTCATCGTATTGTCAACATCCATGATGTAGAGATCACTCACTGTTCCGAACGAATCCGCAAACGCGTCACTCCGCATCGTCGAGGCGATATTCACCATCACCAGAACCAGCACCGTACACAGCATAAATGTCAGGATGATCGTGAAGAATCGTTTCGGCGCGCTGATCACATCGTTAAGTGCCAGATACCCGCCGGGCTTCAGATGAGTCTTTCTCAGGTGGTATTTGTTTTTCTTTTTAAACCGCTCCCCGCTCTGTCCGGAACGGATCGCATCGAGTGGCGAGAACTTTTTCACACGCCTGGTAAACAGGAATCCAAACAGTACACAGATCAGGACGATCACAACCGCACCCAAGATGTTCCAGATCAATCCATCGTCACCCTTCAGCATGATCGACTTCGCACTTTCTCTCAATAAAAAGTTTCCGAACGGGATGCTCAAGCCGAATCCGATTGCCGATCCGACCAGCGCCATCACCAGGTATTTCACGATGTAGAGAGAGCGGATGCGGACGTTTTTGATTCCGATCGCTTTCATCACTCCGATCTCGCGGAACTCCTCTTCGATTGAGAACCTGATCGAAAATCGCAGTATCACGAGCGATACGATGATCAGAACCGCGCTCATTATCAGCATCACCAACGCCAGTATCATGTCCATCAGATACGAGGTTTTGATGAGGTTTTTATCTCCGCTGAACGCGATGTGCTGTGCATCCGACAGTGCCGAGGTGAGTGCTTTGACGTCGTCCGTATCGATATAGATAGCCTCGCCCATATAGGAATCGCGGATGACCGGTTTCTCCAGGAGTTTTTGGTAATCCCTGTCGTTCAGGATGAACCGGCGGTTACCTACGATCGCACCTCCGAGAAAAGCGTCCTTGCAGGTGCCTATGAGTTTTACCGGAAACTCAACACCATTATGCTCTATCCGGATGGTGTCCCCTACCTCGTGTCTTGATTCGGTCAAAAATCCGTTGGAAACATATCCCTCGCCCTCCGCCGGCTCAGTGATGAGTTCATTGTTCTCATCATAGAATTTCAGGGCGGTACGCTTGCCCGACATGAGCAGGTTGGCACCGGAGGTGGATTCATAATCGATATCCGTACCGTCCTCGTTTTTAAGACTTTTCTGGGAGGCATAAATCGTCTCCTCAATCCGGTAGTCCTTAACCGACGGCGCGGTTTCCAGGATCTCATCCAGAGCGCCCACCGCGTGATCACCCATCGTCAGGATGTTGTAATCCCCGACTCCGGCCTCCTTCAGATAGTTGTCCAGACCGCTCGTCACCGCCATCATGTTGTTCAGACCACTCGCCATGAACATCGATGCGATGATGATGAAGAGAAACAATATCGTATTCATTGTTTTCTTTCTCTTCAGATCTCGTTTCAGCATTCGTAGAAACATTGTCAACCTCCAATCTGCTCATCCGCGGGGCTGTGTGCTGTAAAACAAATATTTCCTAAACAGCCCTGCAATATAAAAGCCCCGGTACAGTTTTTCTGTAACTGGGGCTATCATAGCACGATAATTATTAAACAATCTTTAAATAGTTCTAAAGGCAGCGATTTCCCTCTTCCAACATCCCTCTGAAACCAATTTCATGACACGATATCCCGTATATCCATCATGCCTTCCTAACGACCGCGACCGCCGTGAAGCCACCCTCAGCCGTCGCGTACAGTTCGCCGTCCATGCGCCGCATCAACTCCCGGCTGATGTAGAGTCCGAGACCTGAACCGGGCTTCTCGCCGACATTGCTGCCACGGTAGAACGAGTCAAACAGATGCACCATCTCCTCCTCCGGTGGTGCTATGCCGGAATTGTTTACATGGATCAGTTGCGCGTCTTCCTCCTCGGAAAACCACACGCGCACCTCCCTGCCGTCACCGTATTTGATAGCATTTTCGAGGAGATTCTGCAACACCTCCGTCAGCCGGTTGGCATCACCCCTCAACAGCGGATTGCTGCGCTCTCCGATATGAAACTCCGTATGGAGCGTAGTGAATTTTTCCTTATAATAATCTCTGATTTCCGATATGACATCCTCAAGATAGTATTCATCCATGTTTATCGTGAGAGCGAGAAAATCCTCCCGCGAGGCTGCCGTGATCTCATCAATATAGCGGTGCAGTTCCTCCGCATTTTTATGGATACCTGCATACGCGGCCTCCTGTTTTTCCGGCGTATCATAGAGACCGGTGGATAGCGCTTTTTCATATAACTCGATCGCGGACAGAGGTGTTTTGATGTCATGCGAGAGAGACAGCATCAGGGTTTTACGTTCCTTCTGGTAGGCGCGTTCCCGTTCACGACTCTCCTCCAACTGTTCCCGAAGCATATCAAGTCCCCATAAAAAGCGTCCGAACACCCGGCTTTTCTCCTCCTTCAATGGGGTTGTCAAATGACCTTTGGCCAGGTCCTCCGTCATTTTTTCCATCGCAGCAAAGGGGCGGACGATTTTGTAGTTGATGTATAGAAAAGGAAAAATCGTGAGGAGCAGCATCATGCCGAATCCGATGTTCATATAGACCAGCGCTCCGTAATCCTTGTCTGTCTCGTATTCGATGCAATATAGTTTGCCATCCGCCTCCACTACCTCATACCTGCCGACAGGCTGCTCCGACGCATCAAATGGGGAAACCCGACCGACATGCGGGTACTGCTCCATATCGACTGTCTCATGCCGTTCCAACTGATCAACCAGCCGTTTGATCTCCACCCGGTAGCTGTTGTCCACCGGGGTATGTATGGTTTTCAGGCATAAAAAGTTGCCGGCCGCAACGGCCAGCAACTCAATGAGTAGTATTAGGATAGCTGTTCTCTTCAAACGAATCGACTTCCTTTCAGCGTGAGTCCCAACTGCCAGGCTCGATCTTCTTCGGAGTTTTCAGATCAATACCTTCGATAAAAAGTCCTGCAAACGCGGATCATGCGGATTGCCGAAAAACTCCTGCGGCGGACGATCCTCCTTGATCACACCGTCATCGATGAAAATAACGCGGTTCGCAACCTCCTTGGCAAACCCCATCTCATGAGTGACTATGATCATCGTCATACCCTCATGCGCAAGCTCCTTCATCAGGTCCAGCACCTCTCCGACCATCTCCGGATCAAGTGCTGACGTCGGTTCATCAAACAGTATCACATCCGGTTCCATAGCGAGCGCCCTGACAATTGCCACACGCTGTTTTTGTCCACCGGATAACGTTGCAGGATAGGCGCCTGCATAATCCTGCAGTCCGATCCTTTCGAGGAGTTTCAACGCTTTTGCATTTTCCTCTGCTATGATCATCTTTTTACTGTTATTTTTTTTGTCGCCTTTATTATCCGGCCTGCCGTCCTTTGATTTTGTATGAGTACGCACATAAATCGGTGCCAAAGAAATATTCTGCAAAACCGTTTTGTTATTAAATAGGTTGAAATGCTGGAATACCATTCCCATCTTGCGACGATGAATATTGATATCAACACTCATATCGGCGATGTCAACACCGTTAAATATGATCTGACCGCCGTCGGGATCCTCCATACAGTTCAGGCACCGCAGAAAGGTACTTTTTCCGGAACCTGAAGGACCGGTGATCACGACGATATCGCCCTTGTCAACATGGAGATTAACACCCTTCAGGACAGGAACGCCCTTGAATTCTTTTTTTAAATCAATTACGTCTATCACTTTTTCTCAGGCTCCTTTCCATCAATTTGATCCCGATACTGATCAGGACAACGAGCACGATATAAATTGCCGCCATCACAAGATAAGGAACCATAAATTCATAACTGTTTGTTCCGATGTAGTTGAACGCTGTGTAGAGATCCGTAGCGCCGACAAAACTGACAACCGATGTATCCTTGATCAGCATTATGAACTCGTTGCCGAGCGTCGGCAGGATATTTTTTACAGCCTGAGGAATGACTATCATCCTCATTGTGGTCGCAAAACTGAGCCCGACGGCGCGTCCCGCCTCCATCTGACCGGGATCGACGGACTGGATTCCGCTTCGCATGATCTCGGAAACATATGCGCCGCTGTTCAGACCGAATACAAGAATTGACACATTGACAGATGTCATTTTCAATCCCAGCAACGGCAGCAAAACATAATAGAATATCAACAACTGGACAACAACGGGCGTACCACGAAAAAGTCCCACATAAAAAGTGCAGAACCCGTTTAAAACTCGCGGTAAAAGCTTGTATTTAGGCGCTACTCGAACTGCCGCGATCAGCGTACCTATGAGAATTCCGATCAGAAGTCCCAATACCGCTATGATCAGGGTGTTGCGCAATCCCTCAAGCACCTTGTCGGAACCACCGTAGTTGACGAAAATGTCAACAAACTGATCCCATTTTTCTCCGAAATTACCCATGATTTTCCCTCGTGCCTTATGCGTTCATCTTGTTTAATGCTTCCGTGATGCATTTTGCAGGCGCGGAGTCAATGATTACATAATCAAGGTTTCCGTTGAGCAGATCCTGGCATGCCAGTGATCCATTCTTGTATCCCACGCTGGTAACCGGAAGTTTCTCAAAGCCCATCTCATCGTCACCATCGCAATACATTTTGCCGGTAGTGCCGTTTTGTACACCGATCTTTACAGATGAATCCTTGCCCATCAGCGCTGCATGAACCGCATTGGCATCCGTCAATGAATCAAACTCGGTATCATCACCCTTTACGATCAGGCGCTGTGACGCATTGTAATAGGAATCGGTGAACTCAACATACTTTTTACGGGACTTTTTAACTGTGAGTCCGGCCATCGCGATATCACATTTGTGCTGACCGACCGAGAGGCAGACAGCATCAAAGTCCATATTCTGGATAACCAATTCCTTGTTCAGTTTTTTCGCAAGCAAATCGGCAATCTCCATATCAATTCCGAGATATTTATCACCCTTGGTGTACTCAAACGGCTCAAAGCCTGCGTTTGTCGCAACGACCAACTGATCCTTGGAATCATCAAAATCAGCTGAGCTGACTGCTACGGGCTCACCATCACCGAAATAGTTGTTGCAGATACGGTCAAATTCACCGTTGTCCATGATCTCCTTGATAAACTCGTTGGTCTGTGTGAGCAGCTCCGGCTGATCCTTGTCAACGCCGAACGCATATTCCTCACTGGACAGATCAACATCGATAACCTTCAGTGCCTGTGTCGCCGGAACATCCTCGCCACTGTTGTCAGGTGTTTCGGCGCTGCCTGCGTCCTGGTTGTCATCTGTCGTTTCAGCAGTCTGGGAACTGCCGGCATCATTACTTGCGGTATCGCTGTCCCCACAGCCTGCCAACATCGTTGTACTGAGTGCAAACACAAGTCCGAGTGTTGCGATTTTCTTGATAAGTTTCATTTTCTTCTCCTTTCGTGATCTGTTTCACCTTTTTATTATAAAATATTCAGATCATCTAATTAATTGGTATTATTTCACCAATTTAACACGCTTATAAAGTGATTACAGTTTGTTTATCAGTTCCGGCAAAGTTGCCTCAAAATCAACTCCGTACCATGGCTTGGCAGGATTCTTCAGAGTCTCGGAAATAGTATATGCCGTATAATCTGCCGCGATCTGCATAGCTTCCTGCCATGTTTTCCCTCGCAGCATAGCGCCGACGCATGAACTCGAGAACAGATCTCCGGTTCCGTGATAAGACGCATCTATTCTGTCATTCTGATAAATATAATAATCATCCGCCTCACGGTCATAACCCATCACGCCGGTCTTGCCCGGTGACAATGATACACCTGTCAGTACGGATATTTTGGCGCCGAGCTCATTCAATTTGCCGAGCATTTCCTTAATGTATGACTCGTCATACTCCTCACGATATTCCATGCCTGTCATGAATGCCGCCTCGGTAATATTCGGGACAATTATATCCGCCTCAGCGCAAAGCTCTGCATTTTTCTTCACGTAATCCATGTCAAATGCCGGATAGAGTTTTCCGTTGTCCGCCATAACCGGATCAACAAACACAAACGAACCGTCTTTACGAAAATCACGGAACAGCTCCTTCATCTGATCAATCTGCTCGGCCGTACCGAGATATCCCGTATAGATTGCGTCAAATTCAACATTCTCACTCAGCCAGTGATTTTTGATTGGCTCAATCTGATCAGACAGATCCTTAACCGTAAAATTCTTGAACATAGTGTGAGTAGACAGCACCGCAGTCGGCAGGATCACCGTCTCCACACCCATCGCTGATATTACAGGCAGAGCAATAGTCAGGGAGCATTTTCCGAGACATGATATGTCCTGTATTGTCAAAACTCTCTTCATATGATATCGCCTCCTCTAAAACACATCTATTTTGGCCTTTCTGAACAACTGAAAACAATCGGCAAATCGCCCGTTTCAGTCCATAGTCAAGAATTATAGCACAGCGTTCGCATAAAATCAACTGTTTTCTTATTAAAAAGTATATCCGCTGCCGGGCTCATCTCTTTCCGGTCAGATAATATACAGCGAGTGCGGTTCTGTGTGACAGATCTGCCTTGGACAGTATTCCGGAAATATGATTTTTAACCGTTCCTTCCGATATAAAAAGTTTGGCGGCAATCTCCTTGTTTGAGAGTCCCTCGGCAACCGCCTGAATGATCTCCAATTCTCTCTCTGAAAATTCGGAAGCATCAAAACCATCTGTCCCTGATGAGTTCAACCCGTCTGTATCACCGCTATTCTCACCGGACATACTATCAGACTCCCGCGTCAGTGTTTCAAAAATATTCTCGTCCATAACACCTGATCCGTAATACACGGACTTAATCATCTGTTTCAGGTGTTCAGGAGTATGGTTTTTGATCAGATATCCCTTTGCGCCGTTTCTGAGAGCCTGTTTGACTAAAATGTCATCATCAAACGTTGTCAGGATGAGAACTTTTCCCAGTTCCCTCTCAACAATGATTTTTGTTGCCTCGATTCCATCCATGTCCGGCATCTGAATATCCATCAAAAATACATCCGGTGCCGTTTTTTCCGCAATCTCTATTGCTTCTCTCCCCGTCGCAGCTACACCTATCACGTCAAATTCATCGTCCACATCTAAAATGATTTTCATCCCGTCACGAACAAAATCACTGTCATCCGCTATTATAACCTTAATCTTATCCATTTCTCCCCCTATCTCATCGGAATGAGCATCGTGACAGTAAATCCCGCTTCCGATTCAAAACCAAGTGTTCCCCCGACAGTCCTTATCCTGCTGCGCATCCCGGAAATCCCCATTCCGTCATGTATCTCCTTGCAACCGATCCCATCATCTGTTATACTGCACCGTACCATTTTATTCATTACTACAATTCGGATATAAATATGTTTGCACCTGGCATATTTCATCGAATTGGAAACCGCCTCAAACGAATTATCCAGAATAACCTCCCACAATTCATCATTTATCTGCGATATATCTCCTTCACTGATAAACTCTGTTTCAACTCCTTTGTTGTTACAATCCTCACAAAGCCTGTGCAGCTGAACGAGCGCCAGCTCCTTTTTCTCCGGTCTTTTTTTTCTCAATATGGCACGTATCTCGTCCATTCCTGTCCTGAGTTGGTCTATTACCGCCTGGATCATGTTTTTTGATTTTTCAGGATCCGAATCCATCAAAACCTTGACACCCTCGAGCTGATATATTGAACCGTTTATGTTGTGCCCTAATTTATCATGGAGCGTCTGTGCCAGTGATGCTCTCTCCTCCAGCATCTGATTTTCAGCCGCCAGCATATTCTGTTTGATCTCTGATTTTGCTGTGGTTTCCTGACGAGCCATATCCTTTTTCAATTGCTGCTCGATCAGGTCATCCTCCTTTTTCCTCCTCTGATATCCGGTCACAACATAATTATTCTGGATATAGAATACAGCCATAATAAAAATCGTAACCATATGGCTCAGATAATCCGGTGATGTATCAAAGAATATCCCTGCCAGTGGGAGAAAATACCACTTGTAATCAATTCCCGGAAACAATGTCAGTATCTCATATACAGTGAAAAAAGCAAGCAGAATAAATGAGTTTTTACCGAAATATACGATAAAACACAACACTGATACTCCGCCTGCGGCAAATATTATTTTTATTTTAGGGGGAACTATTTCCTTTACAGACATGGCTCCGATATAAAACGAAACAAGCAGGAGTATCCCTATCGATACTCCCGACTTGTCAAACTCACATAAAAGTCCGTATATGCTCAGTATTATCATAATCACTAACCGTATTATGATAAAAAAGTGTCCTCTTAATCTCTCATTCATTTTTTTTGAGTTTTATCCCCGCGCTTCCGAGACTGAGTGTTATGATCAGGAACGCAGCCGTGACTGCTATCATGATCAAAAATCCTTTGTTATCATGTACCATTGTCAGTTCAGTACCCTTCATAAACCACTTCTGGGGCATGATGTATGACAGTGTTTTTATGGCAGGCGATGAGGAGTCCAACGGGAAATACAATCCTGCAAGCATTGACGACATACTCCACAATGTGAACGCCGCGAGATTCGCGCTCATCACATTCCCGAGCAGTATCCCCATTAACAGGCTGATCGTACAGAAAACAATCCCGACCATGAACATAATGGCGATAAATGATATCCGGCTCATCCCCAGCTTGTCTGTACTGATGATCATTGAAGAAACACCTGTTATCGCAGTCAGTAAAACGGACACAATTGCTCCGGTAATAAACTTCCCTGCGAAGTACCCCGCATCACTGAGATTTGTCAGTCTGATCCTGGTCAAAACCATATCATTCTGCTCATGGATAGCCGTGTGCGCCACAAATATTCCGCAAAAAACATATCCGAGTGTAAGGATTGCGAAGGCATATCCCATCAGACCTTTTTGCTGTGTCTGCTCATCCGTAAGTGACACGGAATCCGCCCCGCTGATCACCTGAACCTCCTTTGCGGGAATGGTTTTATTCATTGCCTCCAGTGCATCGATAACACCTGACATGGAAGCAGGTTCCCGAGCCTGTGTCGAAACTCCGTCATTCCTCGACATCGAATCATCCGTGGCAGTCCCGGCCGCCTGCTCTCCCGCCGTCTTTATCTGTCCGAGCACGAGATTTATCTCATTCGCGAGGAGTTCCTTTCTCTCATCATCTGACAGAGTATAAACAACGAGTCCCTCCTTCATCGTTCCTGACAGAGCTTCTGTATCAAATTCAGTTCCGACGTACATCGCGGAACCCATTCTGTCGGAAAATCCATCCTGTTCCATGCGTTTGTCGACATCTGATTTTGCCATCTCCGGAGTACGCGCCCTGCATATCATCAGGGCTCCGCTCTCCGTCAGTTTGTTTAAAAAGTATTCAGACAGATCGCTTTCACAGGCATCATACACCTTTACCACATATTTACCCCTGCCACTGAAATAGCAGACCTTGCTCTCCGGCTCATCCAGCTCAACGATCTCCATCTCCTCAGTTTCTTCATACATCGATAGGCTTCTCTGCTTTATCGTGAGTATAAGCGTCGCCAATATCGGTGTGATGATCAAAAAGAACCAAAAGCCTTTATTTCTGAAAAGCAATCTCATTGTAGTTCTGATTATTGTTCCCATTATTTTCCTGCCCTCCTTATCCTTCCGGCAAACAGCGACACACATGAACAGACAGCCGTCATGGCTACCGAATATACAATCGTGCTGAGCACATAGTTACTGTGCCCCATGCTTGAAAGCTCAGTCAGAGACCGGTTTGCATGATAAAGCGGTGACATCTGTTTAAGAGTATCGGAATAATCTGAGAACATATATGGTTCAAATGTTCCGCCTACGAATCCCATGAACCAAACGACTCCGAAGGTAATGATTATCGTTGCTATCATGCTGTTTGTTATCTCGTAGATCATCATCTCGAATGCTGTCGCCGTAACAACCGACAGCATAACAATCAATGCCGAGAGCAGGACATTGCCCCAGTTAACTGCCATCACCAGGGACATAAAGACTGCAGATATCGCAGTTCCCAACGTCACAATGATAATAATGGGAATTATTCTTGCCAGGTAAATCTGAAAAACCGACAGATTAGATACCTGAAGCCTTTCAATTATACTATTTTTTTTCTCGTTTGTAAAGAGTCCTGCTCCGCAAACGATCGCGCACCAGCCAAAGTATATCGCAAAAACTATCCCGTAATAATCAGCAGAATTGATTGCCGGTGCATATTTCGGAGTTTCTGTTACATAACTGACCTTCCCCTGATCCGGACTGATCATGCTGTTAAACACAGCAGACAGCATGTATTCCAGCTTGGCACCCTCGGTCTTTTTATCCTCGGACTTGTATACTTTGTAGCCATCCTTGCTGATCGTTACAAATCCGCCGAGCCCGTGACTGTTTATTGCTTCCTCGATATCTCCGCTGTATTCGCTGAAGGTAATTCCATTTTCCGTTCCGATTTTTCCGAGCAGTTTCACATATTCAGATGAACGCTCATCATCGTCCGCCATATACCCGACTTCAAAATCTTCCGGATTCTTATAACTCTCCATCATTGATGAAAAAGCGCTTATGAGCACGGATGAAACAACGATCGGGCAAACGACAAACAGCAGGATACTTACCGGGCTTCTTAACATCAGTTTGAGATTATTTTTAATTAGATAACGAATCATATTTGACTCCATTTCCGTGATAATGTGTATTATAGTAACCGCAATGATTTTTTTCGTTTACTATAAATCGACTGCGTAAATTGCGTTTATACTGCATCTCTCAGGTTTTTCCCCGTCAAGGTGAGGAAAACCTCCTCGAGCGTTATGGACTCCGTATCATCAACAACCAGTTTTTTCAACTCCTCAGCGGTTCCGCTGGCTATGATCTTGCCGTTGTCCATGATGGCGATGCGATTGCATATCGCCTCAACCTCTTCCATATAGTGGCTGGTATAGATAACCGTTGCTCCGTTTGCATTGGACTCCTTGATTTTTTCCAGAATAAAGTTCCTCGACTGGGGATCGATACCGACTGTCGGCTCATCAAAAATCAGAAGATCCGGATGATGTCCGATGGCACATGCTATATTCAGTCTGCGTTTCATTCCCCCTGAGAACTTTTTGGCGTAATCGTTTCTTCTCTCGGATAAACCAACATAT
Source organism: Eubacterium sp. (assembly GCA_017614395.1). Taxonomy (GTDB): domain Bacteria; phylum Bacillota; class Clostridia; order Lachnospirales; family Lachnospiraceae; genus Eubacterium_F. Next base: position 975 of record JAGABX010000132.1, on the reverse strand, counting down.
TCCAGTGATTCATCAATACGCTTTTTCAGCTCATCTCCCTTTATTCCATACAGGGACGTGAACAGCTCAACATTTTCCCATGCCTTGAGGTTGCCGTGAATGGCCAGATTCTGGGGGATATATCCGAGGTGGCCGCTCAGCTCCTTTTTATTCTTTCGAAAATCCCTGCCCATGAATTCAATCGATCCCAGATCCGGCTTCACGATATTGCATATCATGTTCATGGTGGTGCTTTTTCCTGCGCCGTTTGGACCGAGCAACCCGAATATCTCTCCTTTTTTGATCTCGATATTCAGATTATCTACGACCGGCCGGTTATCATATTTTTTTGTCAGGTCAACAGTTTTTAATATAGTATCCATATCGCTCGTCACTCCTTTTATGTTTTATTGTTGAGGACAGTATACTATTTACTGGCATCTGTGACAAGTGAGAAAAGGCACAAAAAAGGGTATGACTTTTGTCATACCCGATAATCAATATAACTGGCCCAGCGGGATTCGAACCCACGAATGCAGGAGTCAAAGTCCTGTGCCTTACCGCTTGGCGATGGGCCAAAGGTCTTTGGTGCCCGAAATCTCGTTATTCCCAGGCATCAAAGAGTAAACTAAAACCGTGTACAAATATGAGATATTTTGATTTTTACCCCAATTTTACCCCAGCAAATACAAATGACTCCATTCCTTTCAGGCATTTTTCGCCCTTAATTCGAACTTCTTCATCTCATCAAAGAGAGCATCCGTCGTCACATGTACATATAAATCCATTGTCAAACCTAATGATGCATGTCCCATGATTTTCTGAAGTGTTTTGGGTCTCATCCCCGACTCGATACATCTGGTCGCGAACGAGTGGCGGAGCACATGCATGGAAAGAGTTTCCATACCGGTATCCGAAGCCAGCTTCTTTAGGGTACGATTGTAATTACCTCTGTGAGAGGGTTTCCCCTCCTTGTTGCGAAACACATAATTGGTA
>JAGABX010000131.1 GCA_017614395.1 Eubacterium sp. | reverse complement strand
AGGAAATGAATGGAGCGGGGACATGCATTATTATCCGTCGGGCAAATCCGGGAATGATACCCTTTTCAGAAGCCTTAAAAAAGGAGCAGGCGTGTTCAGCCTTCAGCGAACTCCGTTTGTTGATTCGCGCACAAGGTCATCAATCGTAGGCGGTGTGATGGATGATAAAGGAAAAAATACCGCTTATTATCTTGAAGAAGAAATGAATCGGATGATGTCAAAACTATCGAGGGATATGCGGGATATCCTGTCTTCCTATTCGGATGTTGCCATAATCAATATATCCGGGCTGATTCCGGAGTTTGTCTATTATATCCGGGCTGCCGAGTTTATAGAAAAATATACCGATAAAGGGTATTCTTTCTGCGTTCCAAGGACTGGAAACAAGACCGTGATCAAGGAGTTTTATAATATCCGTCTGGCTGTTGATATTGACAAGCCGGATGATATTGTAAAAAATGATATGAGTTTTGATGAGGCAAACCGGATTTATATCCTGACCGGTGCCAATCGTGACGGAAAGACAACTCTGACACAGGGAATCGGGATTCTGTTTTTGATGGCGCAGGGCGGGCTATACACATCTGCGGACGATTTTGAGTTTGAGCCGGTTGATTCGATCTATACGCATTTCCCGGCAGATGAAGATAAAACGACAGATCTCGGACGGCTCGGAGAGGAGTGTATACGGTTTAAGGAAATATATGATCATTCCACATCCGATAGTTTGATACTGTTAAATGAGACATATTCCACTACGTCATTTGAGGAGGGGTATTATATCGCGAAGGATTCGATAAGAGCGTTACTAAAGAAAAATGTCCGGATGATTTACAACACCCATATGCACAAGCTGGGACAGGATATTGATGAGATGAATTCTGATGATACAACCGGAAAGGCTGTATCCATAGTTATGCGTACGGATGGGAGCAAACGATCATTTAAGGTGGAGCTGGCCCCACCCGAAGGGATTTCATTTGCCAGCGATATTGCAAAAAAATACGGTGTAACATATGATCAGCTGATTGCGGCTGACAAAGCTTTGACATAAAAATCCGAAAGATACAAAATGTATTGAGCAGAATGGCAAAGAATACAAAATGAGAATCATCGGGTTATTTTATAGAATGATCCGCAAAAAAAAAGACTATAAAACCTGAAATTGTGAGTTGTGGAGGATAAATGGTGAAGATAGAGCACGTTGCAATTTTTGTGAATGATTTGGATGAATCGAAGGTGTTTTTTGAAAAGTATTTTGACGGACATGCCGGTGAATTATATTATAACCGGACTACCGGGTTTAAGTCTTATTTCATTTCTTTTGATGATGGGGCGAGGTTGGAGCTTATGACGCGTCCGGATATGACTGATCCTGAAAAAGAACCGGCACGTACCGGATATAACCATTTAGCGCTTTCTGTTGGCAGTAATGGAAAGGTAGATGCGTTGACAGAAAGATTGAAAAAAGATGGATATAGCGTGATCAGTGGTCCAAGAACAACCGGTGACGGATACTATGAATCTTGTATTGTGGACGTTGAAGGTAATGCGATTGAAATTACTGTGTGACGTAATGGGCGGTTGTTATGATGCACATAAGGGGGCTAAAAATGGCGAGAGTTATCAGGAAGCGTTGAAATATGGCCTTTCTTTCCCAGACACTTATCAGGACGCGCCGTTTCATGACGATAACTGGTAGGATTTTTTTATTTTTGCCACATTTATTTTAGTTTGAATTTAGTTTTCTTGTTTATGATATACCCATGATAAGACGAGAGCGGCTGTCCGGAGGCCACTTCGTCTCATGAAAATGAACAAATTCTGGCAGGGGCAGATTGATCATGGGTATATGACGGATTAAGTGTCTCTGACAAATAATCTAAGAAAGCGAGGAAACTGATATGAGAGAATCGACGAGAAAAAGAGTGGCTGCTATAACGGCACTCGTGCTGGCGGCGTCGATGCTGCCGGTTCAGACGACAAAAAAATCAGAAGCAACAACAAAAAAATACACCATCTCCGAGAAGGGCGGTGACTATCAGAATGAAACACAGACAACTGTAAAGGCACTGTCCGGTTACAAGGTATATTACACAACAAACGGAACCTTTACCTCTGCGAAGAAGATCAAATCAGGCGCATCAAAAACTTTTTATATTAAAAAAGACACAGCGCTCCAACTGATCGCTGTCAAAAAATCAGTAAAGGTTACTAATAAAAAGCTGAACAACAAATTGCAATCCAAGGTAAAAACCTTCATGTATCGTATCGGAGAGGACGTAACATCACCGCAGGCGACGGCGGGAACAGGTGAAACCGGACAGACAAATCCTGTATCAACAGCGATACCGGGTACAACAACCAATCCGGTGTCGTCTCAAAATCCCGCCACATCTGCAACACCTGCTGCATCACAAAAACCCGGCACAACAAAGAAGCCCGGGGCGACAGCGACACCGGCAGCCGGAGGGAACGGATCAACAGGCGGAAACAACGGAGGTTTCGGATCAAACACATCAGGAACGGTTACCGGATTGACAGCCATATCGGCAAACACAACCAAGCCGGCTGCATTGAGTTATGACTCCTCGGCAACGAATATTACCATGACATCAAACGGCAGTGCATCCGGCACCGGCTACAAGATGGAGACCGCTGATGGTGAGACAGTTCTGACTATAAAATCCGCAGGGACTTACATTGTGTCGACAAACGGATCAGTGACCGGACGGATCGAGATCAGCAAGGGACTCGGGGATGTTACGCTGGTTTTGAACGGAGTGAATCTGACCTCGTCGGTTGCGGGAGATGAGGGCGTGATTGGATGTAAAGGAAAGAACGATTCCGGGACGGGCAACAATCTGAAAGTGATATTAGCCTCCGGAACCACCAATACTCTGACATCGACAGGAGAGGGCAAGGCAGACAGTGACGATCCGACAGACATTGATTATCCGTCCGGAATCCTGGTGAAAAAGGGCAGCACCGTAACGGTGGGTGGCAGCGGAACCCTGAACATAAACTCGACCAACGGCAGCGGAATCAAGGTGAAATTCAATGAGTGCTCAACGAGCGGAGATATAGACACGACATGCGCGAGCATTTCCTCATTCTGGGATACGACATTGACGATACAAGACAACCCGAAGATCAACATAACCTGTTACGAGGGCGATGCGGCAGGCAAAGCGAGTTTCACGCGTACAGCCACCGCGACTGAGTATGACGGACATCAGGATGCCATCAGTTCGAAAAACAGTCTTGTTATCTACGGAGGAACACTGAATATCAAGGCGGGTGATGACGGAATTCATGCGGAGGCAATGACCCATATAGTTGACGGTACGATCACTGTATCACAGTCGGAGGAGGCACTCGAGGGCGCCAGGGTTGTGATCGACGGGGGCACGCTGAATCTGACAGCAAGTGATGATGGCATCAACGCCGCCAACGGTGACCTCACGACAAACACGCAGACCGGTGAGGATGTAAATATATTCAATATTACAATAAACGGTGGCGGTGTGACGGTGAACGCTGAAGGTGATGGCATCGATTCTAACGGAAATGCGTTCATCACCGGTGGAACAGTAGTTGTTTACGGACCGACAAATGGTGGGAACGGAGCACTGGATGTGGCTGACCGGACCGGCTCGCTGGTAGTAAGCGGTGGAACTCTGACCGCGACTGCGGGAACGGCGGACATGGCGATCACGCCGTCAACCTCGGGACTCGGGTTTGTGGCATTTACGGCAACGACAGCAATATCAGCAAATACCTCCTGCAATATAACAGATGCATCAGGAAATACAGTGCGAAACCTTACCACGAAAAAGTCAACCATATGGGTTCTGTACTGCGGAAGCAATGTGACCAACGGCAGCACATACAACCTTGTAAACGGATCAACAACAGTTGCTACGGCTACAGCCGGTCAGGGCAGCGCCGGTGGCATGGGTGGTATGCCCGGCAATCCTCCGGGAGATATGTCCGGCGGAAACAATCAGGGTGGCATGACCCCTCCCTCTGATGGCTCAGGGGGAATGACACCTCCGTCGGGCGGAAACCCGCCGGGTGGGGGAATGGCTCCTCTGTCGGCCGGGTAAGTAAAAAAATGTCATTTTTTTGAAAATCAGTATTGACTTTTTGGTGAGAATATGATATTGTAATGCTAATGTGTTAAAGCCGATTTAAAGGCTTGGGCGTATGGTACCATACGCCCTTTTTTAGTACAGTTTATTCATATAACAGAAAGTAGAGTTTTATGTTATGACAGATATAGCAAACCTGATCGGGGACAAAAACGGTGTGGCCGGAGGACATACATCCTACGAGCCGGAACACAGGGAGTCCGGTATTCACCGGCAGTCCCCGCATACGGCTGAGTCTCACCTTCCTTCGAATGAATCCGGGAAACTGTCACGGAATAATCCGAACCACTCTCCCCGTTCCGATAACCACCATCGAGATAACGACAAAAAGAAAAAAGATTTGAAGAAGAAACAGGAGAAAAAATATGAACAGAATCATAACGCTTGATGGCAAAAAACTATTGGAAAGAGCGAGTGTTATCAAAGATGAAAAGAGCAACAATAGCAAATATACTTTTGATTGTGACCTGACCAATGGGAGTGTTACCAGACGTCTGCTTGTCAGATCCATCGATGAGCACGGTGATTCAGCGCTACTGCATCAACTGGATATCCTGATTGATGAGAAACACGAAAAAAATGAAGACAGCATTTATACGCAGCTTTTGTTTGTGGATTTCGATGACCTTAATTTAGGCAATCTCAGTCAGGAATCAATAGATGAATTAAACAAATCTGAAAAGACCAAACCTTCCTCAAAACTGAAAAAGGACTATTCACGGCTGATTGGTCTCAAATCACTGATGAGTGATGAGGGGAACCTGGTATTAAGCTTTAACGGAGAGGATAAATACTGCTATTGTCCCTTTGACAAAAGCAACAGTATGTCCAGAGAGTGCAGGATTTCGTTCATCCGTAAGGACTATAGAGACGAGATGAACAAACGGCTTTTATTAGATATAGATTTTACGCGGATCTCTTTGAATCTCAGTAAATTCTTTTCGTATCGCGGGTTATACTTAAGTACCGGATATCGTATAGATGAAAAAGAAGGCTCCCTGCTATCCGCGGAAACCGTAATCGTTGTTAATGATCTGGAAATCCGCAAAAAGGACAGGGTGTATACCGCCACAAAAGATAAGAATGACAATAAGTGGAAATTTGGCATAAAGGATAACAAAGAAATAAAGATAAACTGCTTTGACGGAGAGGGACTGATTTCTCCGGAGTATGCGGAGATGATAAACCGGACTTTGAGGGAGGATCATGGTATTTACAGAAAGTCAACCTCGTTTCAGATCAGAATGCCGTTTGTTAAAGGAATGCTTCACGCGGTTGATTTCCGCCTCTTTTTGAAGGATGAACTCGGGGTGGACTGCTCTTCACCTGATTCCGTGTATGTAGAGGATATATTCGGAGCAAAAAGAGATATTTCGAAAGCAGGGATCATACTCACAAAAAGCATGTTCAAAATGGCCGACTGGCTGGAAGACTGGCTAAAAAAAGATATAAACACTATAGAAAGATCGAAACTTATGGAGTACTATTTCGAAAAGGTTCAGCAGTATGATCATGCCATGTATGTTACAGGCATGGACAGTCGTTTGAAGAACCCCGGAATGGTTCCGATGAACTTCCAGTTTTTATGTACACTTGATCTGAAAAAAGATGATATGAAGGAGATTGTCGGGGAGTATTTGGACAGAATAAAACCAAATGAGATAGAAAAGGAGTTTACAGATCAGGGGAACCATATACTTGCTTTGGGCGAGGGAAGCTGCGTAATGCCGGATGAATACTTTGAATCGGATGATGAGCCTGATAATGACGAAGAGTTAAGTGAAGACGCAGATAATGAAGAATACAATGAATATGATGAAAACTACTCGGGTGGTAACAGATCGGTGAGCGTTTGGGACAAGTATCATGCGGTGTACGCGATGAACCGGGCTTTTCTCAATGACAGTAACGTAAAAAAACAGGTAAAATTCGATGCATACAATTACATTAAAAAAATAGCCAAGGGAGGTCTGACAGTTGAGGGCAGGCAAGGATATTTGTCCGGGGATCTTTTATCGTTGCTTTTGCACATCGGTAAAAAGGCAGAGTGTAAAAAAATTGATAAGTCCAGGTTTGATAAGAGAATTGAAGAATTAGAGCGGGAAAAATTAAAGCCATATGAATTCTTTATGGCGGGAGAGCAGATTGATGATGTAAAAAGTACCAGGAAATTCGGCCTGCTCAGAAACCCGCATCTGTCAAGAAATGAACAATGTGTGCTGTACAGCAGCGTAAAGAAGGGAACTATCTATGACAAATACTTTAGTGACCTGACGGGAGTGATAATCACTCCGTTCAAATCACTGGTTCCAATGGCGCTCGGAGGAGCGGACTTTGACGGAGATCTGGTCAAGGTTATAAAGGATTATCGTATAGTAACGGCAATTGTAAACGGTGTATATAAAAACGGGAAAAAGAGTCTGGAAAGAAAAGATGAGCTGCCCGTAATATATATCCCCGGAACCGGAAGTATAGATGCAAAACCGACTAATTATACAATTCCTTTTTCTGTGCTTCTTGACACATTTTCAAGTAAAGTTGGAAGAATCTCCAATCTGGCCCTGGAATATGCGGTGAGGCAGTATGTATCAGATGCTGACGGACAGGCAAACAGCAAGGAAAACAAGGTGGACAGCAATCCGGAAGGCATCGACTACTGCTCTATGTGTACTATTGTCACAGGTCTTGAGATTGATGCAGCAAAGACCGGAGAACATCCGCGCGAGAACATAAAAGATCTTAATAAAAAAATGTATGAGATTAGGAACAATGCAAAGAATGGACTCTTTTTGAGCTTTAAAGAGGCCATGAAAAAAGACAAAAAAGACTCGCATACATATGGATTTTCATATGAAATGGAAGAAATAAAGTCTTTAGGTAACAAAGAAGGCAAGGGTGATGATGCCCGATACTACAATCTGAAAAAAGGGAAAAAATCCATTTATTATCGAATCCCCGCGTATAAGTGGGAGGATAAAGGTGTTGCAAATATTGACCGTCTGCCATACATCTGTGCAAACGCCATTGTTCAGCTACGCGAGGAGATAGATGCAATTCGTTTAGGCGAGGTGGAAAAGAACTGTTTTCCCTTCGAGGATGATGAAGATTGGGAAAACAAGTTGGATGACGAAAAAAAAGAGAAGGTGGAAAAACTTGTAGAAGCATATGCATTAATTAAATCAACGGAATATAAGAGAGACAGGTTTAGGAAAAACAGTCAAAAAAGAAATATGGTACCGGGAATTATCAATAATATTGTTACATCTCAGTATGGCAGTTTCAGCACAAAACTCAGCCCCGATCTGACAGCCGAAGAAGCAATAAATCAGGCATATATTGAGATAGTTGAAGCAACAGGGGGGGTGGAGGAAACTGAGTCCGCTTTGGAAAAGCTGAAGGAGAAAAAATGGCATTACATATCCGACCCTTTGTACGCGGAAGGTGTTCTGTCAGGTATAATAAACGGGAATCTTACTCCCGATACTAATAAAATGTTGACCGAGTTCAGAAAAGATGGATTCATGCTTCTATTCTATCTGTTGGATTATGCCCGTAGTGAGTTTGCAGAGAGTATCAGTATTGATGAATACATTCAACTTTCTTCAAAAGAAAATGAGAAATCAGATGATGATTCTTCTAAAAATAATGAGGAATCAGATGATGATTCTTCCGTTAAAAAGAAGAAGAAAAGGAATAATTGGAGTGAATTGATGAATTCAAATGATTACTTCAGGGAATTGAATACTATGTACATTTATAACGATGACAACGGAATGTCTAAAAAAATAATAAACGACGAGATGGTTGAATGCTGTCGTCAGAAACTGAAAGAAATATTCAGTAAGTCTGATAACTTTATAGATGAATCAATAAAATATGTATGGTCTGTGCGGAAAAAGAAGGACAGGTCAAACAGATTTTTCTGGAATATTTATTCAATCAGCGAGATTAAATATGCGGTAGATGCGCGGATTTCTTCTGAGGATGTGAAGCATATTAAGGATAAGAGAGACATGGGTACGGAAATCGGACAGGAAGATCCGGAAAACACAGTGATATCAGAAAGTGAGAATGGAATATGCTTAATGAATTAAAAGAATATGAAGAGTATTCAACAGAATTCGGCCCGGATTGGACAAGGAAGCAGGGTCGCCTTCGGTATGATGAAATGGTAAAGAATAATCGTTCCGGTCTGAAAAGAGCAATGCTTATAGTTGCCCGCAGATATATCAGGATAGAAGACAACAGGCTTGTTAATCATGATGAGGTAAAGAGTATTCTGGCTTCGTGGTGTGGCTTTGGTGATAAGGTTTCGGGACATGAGGATATACACAACTGGTTTCCGAGATACTATTATCAGAATTTTTTTAAACACGATCTCCCTCTGTGTTAGAATAGTTGTCAGTGACTTTTCAAACATCTTATGGTATACTTACCATGAGAAAGGAGCTGACACCTATGAAATATACCAACGAAATCCGGGAAGCCCTGCTGCGTAGGATGCTTCCCCCAAACAACGAGTCCCCGGCCAAACTCGCAAAGGAGTCCGGAATCTCTGAGCCAACTCTCCGTGATTGGAAGAAGAAGGCTATGTCCGGCGGGATGCCCCTTCCGGAGGTTGACATCAGACCGGATGACTGGAGCACTCAGGACAAGTTCGTCGTGGTCGTTGAGACCTTCGGCCTCTCTGAAACCGAATTGGCCGAGTACGCCCGGAAAAAAGGACTCTATGTCGACCAGATCAAGTCCTGGCGCGATGCCTGCATAAACGCCAACGGCGGAATGACCATGGAGGCCTCAATACTCAACAAGGAGCTCAAGGCGGCTGCCGCTGAAAACAGGCAGCTCCACAAGGAACTGGATCGTAAGGAGAAGGCACTCGCCGAAGCAGCCGCGCTACTCGTCTTACGAAAAAAAGCAAATGCGATCTGGGGGGATCCCGAGGACGAATGATCAGCGCCTCAGATCGCGAAGAAGCTGTTAAGCTGATCGATGAAGCCGTACAGTCGGGAGCGGCACTTAAAAAGGCTTGTGAGGAACTCAACATCAGTGAGAGAACCTACTACCGCTGGGTCAATCTGAACGAGACATATGACTCTTACGAGGATCGCCGCCCCGTCGCGGAACATCCTGAACCGGCGAACAAGATAACGCCGGAGGAACGAAAGCGCATCCTTGATACCGTAAACGAGCCCAGATTTGCCGATATGCCGCCAAACGAGATCGTCCCCACCCTCGCGGACGAGGGAATCTATATCGCCTCAGAATCAACGTTCTACCGCGTTCTGAGGGAAGAGAAAATGCTTAAGCACAGAGGCCGCGCTGACGAGCCTCACACGCGTCCAATTTCGACGCATGTGGCGACTGCCCCCAACCAGGTCTGGATGTGGGACATCACCTACCTGAATGGCCCAGTAAAAGGCCAGTTCTATTACCTATATCTGTTTACCGACCTGTTCAGCCGTGATGTTGTTGGCTGGGAGGTCTGGGAGGAAGAGGATGCCACACACGCGAGCGAACTCATAACCAAGATCAGCATGAAGCAAGGCAGAAAGACTGTGGATCCGCTGATCCTGCACTCCGACAATGGTTCGCCCATGAAAGGTGCAACCATGCTCGAGACGCTTTACAAACTCGGGATAACGCCGTCAAACAGCCGCCCTCGGGTGAGCAATGACAACCCGTATGCGGAATCCGTTTTCAAGACGCT
>JAGABX010000130.1 GCA_017614395.1 Eubacterium sp. | reverse complement strand
TAACGGTTCTTACCATGGGCCTTCCGAAGGCAGAGGATGTACTTCGCGAGGCTATGGCTATGGGTGCTGACAAGGGAATCCTTGTTACCGATCGTGTTCTCGGTGGTGCCGACACATGGGCAACATCTACAACGATCGCAGGCGCTCTCAGAAATATCGATTATGACCTCATCATCACAGGTCGTCAGGCTATCGACGTTGATACCGCTCAGGTTGGTCCGCAGATCGCTGAGCACCTCGGACTTCCTGTCATTTCTTATGCACAGGATATCAAGGTTGAGGGTGATTCCGTTATCGTTCAGAGACAGTATCAGGATCGTTATCATGTACTCAAGGCAAAGATGCCGTGCCTGATCACAGCACTTTCAGAGCTCAATGATCCCCGTTACATGAGCCCGGGCGGAATCTGGGATGCATTTGAGAAGGACATCACTGTTTGGGGACGTCCGGACCTTAAGGATGTTGATGATTCAAACCTCGGTCTTAACGGTTCACCGACAAAGATCGCAAAGGCTTCTGATAAGGTTAGAAAGGGTGCGGGCGAGAAGTTCGTACCGGCTGATCCGACAGAGGGCGCTACGATCATCGTTGACAAATTGAAAGAAAAGCATGTAATCTAAGGAGGGACATATAATGGCTAATACACCTAATATTGAAGAGTATAAAGGCGTTTATGTCTTTGCTGAGCAGGTCGACGGTATTGTAGGAGGAATCGCCTTCGAGTTGTTAGGCAAAGCAAAGGATCTGGCTGCTGATCTGGGAACAGAGGTAACAGCAGTATTGATCGGATCGGGAATCAAAGACAAGGCAGATGCGCTTGCTGAGTATGGTGCTGACAAGGTTATTGTAGTAGATGATCCTGAGTTGAAGGATTATCGCACGGAGCCGTATGCACATGCTCTTGCATCGGTGGTAAATGAGTACAAGCCGGAGGTTTTGCTGGTTGGTGCCACACCGATTGGTCGTGACCTCGGACCCACGGTATCAGCTCGTGTTGCTACCGGACTGACAGCCGACTGTACGCAGCTTGACATCGACACATTCCATGACAATGCTGCTGATAAGGATATCGAGAAACAATTGCTCATGACACGTCCTGCATTCGGCGGAAACACGATCGCTACAATTGCATGTCCGTATAACCGTCCGCAGATGGCTACGGTTCGTCCGGGCGTTATGCAGAAGATTGAGCCGAACAAGGGCGCAAAAGCTGAGATAATTGATTACAATCCGGGATTCACACCGAATAATCGTTATGTTGAGATCCAGGATATTGTGAAAAAGGTTGCCAGCACAGTTGATATCATGGATGCGAAAATTCTCGTATCCGGCGGACGTGGCGTAGGCAGCGCTGAGAACTTTAAACTTCTCGAGGATTTCGCAGCAGTTATCGGCGGTACAGTGAGCTGCTCACGTGCGGTTGTTGAGAACGGCTGGCTGCCGCAGGAGCGCCAGGTTGGACAGACCGGCAAGACTGTTCGTCCGAATGTTTATTTTGCAATCGGTATTTCCGGTGCGATCCAGCACGTTGCAGGTATGGAGGAGTCTGATCTCATCATAGCGATCAACAAGGATGAGGATGCTCCGATCTTTGATGTGGCTGATTACGGCATCGTCGGAGACCTGAACAAGATCCTGCCGCAGATGACCGACATGGTAAAGGCTGAATTGGAAAAAGCCTGAAATTATTATCTTTGAGTCAAAAGGATGCCTTATTTAAATATAAGGCATCCTTTTTTTCTCATTGTTTTGGTTGTAAAATGGAGGAAAGTGTGGTAAAATAAGTGATGTTGGGATAGAAGTGTACTGTCGGAAAAACAGGTGCCTATATTGCAGGGACAACTGTGTTAGCATAGGAGGGTATATGAGCAAGGAAATCGGAGTAGTTATTTGCAATTACAATAAAAAGGATTTCGTGATCGAAAGTGTAAAAAGCGTACAGGAGTCACAGGGTGTCACGCCGGATATTTTTGTTGTTGATAATGCCTCGAGTGATGGGAGCGCATCGGCTTTAAAAAGCCTGTACGGTAAATCAATCACGGTGTTTGAGAACAGTGAAAATCTCGGCGGCTCAGGAGGGTTTAACACCGGTCTGCGCAAGGTGCGTGACGACGGGTACAAATACTTTTTCTGCCTGGATGACGATGCACAGGTGGACGAGAATGCGTTAAAAACCCTGTATGATTACATGGAGGCGAATCCGGATGTCGGCATGGCGGGGTGTCGTGTTTATCACATGCAGATGCCGGAATACATACAGCAGAGCGGATTACGGCTTGATTTTGACCATTGTTCGGCGGAAACTATCGGCGCGGATCAGATAGAGGATGAATCGTTGCCGGAGATCATAGAGTGCGATACCGTCGCGACCTGCGCAGTTATGATTCGCGGAGATGTTGCGAGACGAGATGATGTCGGAATAATGCCGGCAGATAATTTTATTTACTGGGATGACATGGAGTGGGGATTCCGTATAAAAAGAGCCGGTTTCAAGGTGGTTACATTAGCGTCGGCCAAGGCGGTTCACCAGATGGGCGCTATCGTAAAACGTCCCAACACATTTATCAATTATTATATGTGGCGGAATCGGACGAACTTTTTCCTGAGATTCACTCCGGAGGATAAACTTGAGGAGATGTCCTATCAGATATTGAGCGCATTTTTTGACGCGCTCTACGAATGCATGTATCGCGGTGAACACAATATTAAAACCTCGATTTCACTGGCATATCAGGATGCATTGACCGGTGTTCGCGGAAAAGCTGTGGATGGACGGATCCTGCCGAATGATGCCAATGATGACAAACTGATTTCATTTATCAAAAAGAAAAAGAGTTACTATCTGATTGATACCGGAGTTGAGGAGGATGCGGAGTACCTGCGGAACTTTTTCGAAAAGGAAGCACCGAAAATGAAGCCTGCGTCAGCTCCTGAACAGTCCGGGGTTGTGTTTGAGCTTTGTGAGGATCTATTCCAGATCAGGGATTTTTCAAAGGAAAAAGTATATATTGATATATTCAGAAATGCGTTGATTGATGATGAGGATGTGGAGGCACTCGCCAACTACGAGTACAGCAAGCTGCTTTATGTCTATATGAATCAGGATATACTCCTTGATTCGGTTAAGAAACTACGGGAGGAATAATACTCTGGCTGCTTGCGTGAGGACTCTGTTGATAGAGTTATTATAAACGGAGCAAAGGAGAAGGAGAGTTATCATATGATTTCAAAACAAATGAAAAAGAGTATATGTATGCTACTGGTTGTGGCTATGTGTCTGACCGGTTGCGGAGACGCGGCATCGGCGGCGGGGGATGACAAGACCACTCTGAATGATCTGGTTGAGTGGACGAACAGTTTAGGCTCATCTGATCAGGGATCAGGCACGACTAATGGTGGTGTTGGTTCAGATAATAGCGGTAATTCCAATATCGACAAGAATTCCGAAATATCTGATAACGGGAATAAAGCTCAGGTAAAGGGTGAGTGGAACAAGAATGCCCGTCCGGCCGGAAAGTGGGATGGGACAACGAAGGATAACAAATCCGTAGGTGATGGATTTGAGATATTGTTTTCACTGCAGAACACCTGGGAGGGTGGATTTACAGCAAATGTTTCCATAAAGAATACCGGAAGTAAAAAGATAACTAAATGGGAATTGACATTTGATTATCCGGGCGAATTCTCGGATTGCTGGAACGCTGAAAAGACTCAGTCAGGTCATACCTATACCTTTAAAAACGTCGATTGGAACGGAACCATCGAGGTTGGACAGACAGCTGAGTTCGGTTTTAACGGAAAGAGTGATTTTGAGGGCTTTCCGGAGACCTATCAGTTGGTGAAGACAGAGGATGGTTCCGGTAACAGTGAAAGCGCAACGGCTACGAGCGCTCCGTGGGGCGGAGACTCTTCTGCTCCGACGCAGACATCATCACCAGGAACAGGTAACGATCCGAGTGCGACTGTGACGCCGGGAACCGGGAATGATCCGAATGTCACAGCAGATCCGAATGCAGGCACGACCCCGGATGACGGGAGCGGAGATATAGGAGGATCGGATGATGTATCCGGAAATGTTGTATCCGGAACAGTAAAAAAGCATGGAAGGCTGAAAGTCAAGGGACGTTATATAGTTGATAAAAAAGGCAAGAAATTTTTGATCAAGGGACCGAGCACTCACGGAATTGCATGGTTCCCGGAATTCGTTAACAAGGCGGCATTTAATTCATGTAAAAAGTGGGGCGCCAACACGGTACGATTGGCATGCTATTCCAGCGAGGGTGAGGGCTACAACACCGACAGCGTCTGGGATACTATTGATAAGGGTGTCAAGGCGGCTACTGAATTGGGAATGTATGTAATTATTGACTGGCATATTTTGAACGAAAACAAACCGATGATGTCCTACGACAGAGCAAAGGTGTTTTTCAAGCATTTCGCGAAAAAGTACGGCAAGAGAAAAAATGTTATCTGGGAAATATGCAATGAGCCTAACGGATGCGAGTGGGCTGCGGATATCAAGCCATACGCGAAAAAAATAATCCCGCTTATTCGGAAATACTCTCAGAACATAATAGTTGTCGGTACGCCCACATGGTCGCAGGATGTTGATGTTGTTGCGAATGACAGACTGACCGGCAAATATAAAAAGAATGTATGCTACACACTGCATTTTTATGCCGCAACTCACAAGGATGATTTGAGAAACAGGGTGAAAACAGCCATTGGAAAGGGATTGCCGATTCTGTGTACAGAGTTTTCGATATGTGAGGCGAGCGGTGCCGGAACGCTCGATACATCCAGCGGAAATGCTTGGATCAGCCTCCTGAGAAAGAACGGGATAGGATATGTCTCGTGGAGTTTGTGCAATAAGGATGAGGCCGCGTCGCTGCTCCTGCCGAGTTGTCAAAGGACCGGTGGTTTTAAAAAGAGTGATTTGAGTCCTACGGGCAAGTGGGTTATCAGTAAGTGGAAATGATTTGGCGCGAGCGTGGCAGATAGCAGATGTAGCGCCGGACGCAGATGTGAGCTTTTCTCACGACTCGCAGGCTCGCTGTGAGAAAACTCACGCCGCCGGCGCGGTATCGTTGGAGATTGTGCTTCCATGCGCTCGCGCGAGAACGAATGTGTTATTAAATATAAGGTGGTTTTTCAAGATGAGTGTATTTCATGTTGAGCTGAAAAAAACAATTGATGACAGTTATGATGTGACAATCGGGCAGGAATTGGTGCCGACGCTTATCAGGGATCTGAAAAAGGGACTGGACGGCGGGGTGAAAAAACTGGCTGTGATTACGGATTCCAATGTAGAGGAGTTGTACGGCGGACCGATCTGTCAGGCGTTGGTGGGTGCCGGTTATCAGGCTGAACTATTTGTTTTTCCGGCAGGAGAGAAGAGCAAGGTCAGGTCAGTTAAGGAATTGCTCGAGGATTCCATGCTCGGGTCCGGTTTCCGTCGCGACTGCATGGTGATCGCTGTCGGCGGAGGAGTTGTTTCCGACCTCGCCGGATTTGTTGCGGGGACATTTGGACGAGGTGTTCCGTACATCAATTATTCAACAACGTTACTGGCGGCGGCTGATGCTGCGGTCGGAGGCAAAACTGCTGTTGATACGCCTCTTGCGACCAATCTGATCGGTTTGATTTACCAGCCTAAAAAGGTCTATGTTGATATTGATACATGGAAAACGCTGCCGAGGGAGCATATGATAAACGGACTTGCTGAAACGGTCAAGCATGGTTGCCTCGCAGACCTGAAACTTTTTGAATATCTCGAAAAAAACACGGAAAAGATACTGGAATGTGACCCGGAGGCATGCACCTATATCAGCGAGCATAACTGTAATGTAAAATATCAGGTGGTGATGAAGGATGAACGGGAAAGCGGACTGCGGGAGATACTGAATCTCGGACATACTGTTGGACGGGCAATCGAAACGGTCAGTGACTATCAGCTGCTGCATGGAGAGGCGGTGTCGATCGGACTGGTCGCACAGGCCAGACTCGGAGCGAAGCACCGATATATGACCTTGGATGAATGTGAAAGGGTGATCAATTTATTATCACATATCGGACTCCCGGTTACGATACCCGATTATATCGACAGGGAGGAATTGGTTAAAAAATTGTATACCGATAAAAAGGTCAGGGATGGAAAACTCAGATTTGTATTCCAGAAACGTATCGGAAATGTTATGAGTTTTGATGGGGGCGAGAGCTACGCCAAGCCAGTTTCGGAAGATGAAATCAGGGGTATAATTATGAAAATGTAATGTTTATGAAGGGAGATGTTGATATGGAGTATAAAGTAAATATGATGTGGGATGATGAGGCTAGTGTGTGGATTGCAACAAGTTTTAGGAGGAAATGATCATGGGTACCGGAGCAATTATAGGGATAGTGATCGGCGGAGTTATTCTTCTGCTGATTATTCTTTTTATTGCATGCTACAATGGGTTGGTAAGAAAGCGCGCTGCTGTGGAGGAAGGTTTCTCCACGATGGATGTTTATATGAAAAAGCGCTTCGACCTGATACCGAATTTAGTTGAGACTGTAAAGGGCTATGCTAAACATGAGCAACAGACTCTTGATAATATAATTAAAGCGCGTGGCAGCAATTACGCAGCCATGACGCCGGAGCAGAAGATTGCCAGCGGACAGCAGATTTCGGCTATGCTTCCGAATATTATGGCGCTGGCGGAGAACTATCCTGAATTGAAGGCAAACCAGAATTTTATGCAATTGTCTGCGGAACTGTCACAGGTTGAAAATGACATAGCAAACGCTCGTAAATACTATAACGGTTGTGTGAAAACATATAATATTGCCTGTCAGACATTCCCCAGCGGAATGATCGCGGGAATGTTTGGTTTTCAGAAGGCTACCATGTATGAGATAGAGAACACTGCTGAGAGAGAGAATGTCAAGGTCTCGTTTGATTGATTCCGGGAATACTGTTTTACTGGTTTGTTTGAGATGATATATCTTATCGTAAATATGAGAAACAGTCTAAAACAATCTTCTCAGTGTTTTTTATAGAAATTAAACATATGTGTAATAATATTATGATATAAATATTAAGATTAAAGCATTATCATATTCATGCAGAAAGTAGGGGTGTGAATTTTGACATCTTTTCGTAAGAAAACAATATTTTTTAAGATTCTCCCATGCGTTTTGATTTTGCTGTTTTGCGTTTCAGGTATCGGGATTCAGCAGAAAAAAGCACAAGCCATCTCATCCAGAGGAGGTTATGAGATCCTGTCATACGATTGTTATTACCGTGTGACAGAGAACAATGTGTATCACGTTATCGAGACAATAGAAGTGAATTTCACAGAGTACCGTCACGGTATCTACAGAAAAATCCCCGAAGTAAATCACATACAGCGCAGAGACGGCTCGACGGATACGGTCGTAGCGCAGGTGGATGTCAAATCCTGTTCCGATCAGTATGATGATTATCGTGAGGATGATAACCGTGTAATCAAGATCGGAAACAAGAATACCGAAATAATCGGGAGACAGACCTATACGATCCAATACGATGTCAACTGGGGCAACGATCGCGTCGATGGAGCGGACGAGTTCTACATGAACCTGATCGGAAACGGCTGGGACGTAAATGTGAACAATCTCTCGTATACGATCGAGTTCCCGAAAGAATTCAAGGATACCGGAGACAATATAGGCTTTTATTACGGCGCGTATAATGACACAAAAGTTGACGGGATCCGCTATTCCTTTGACGGAAAAACAATTCGCGGAAACCTGCACGGCTACTATATCGAGCCGGGAGCATATTTTACAACAAGAGTGGTGCTGGAGGACGGATACTTTTTACAAACAAGCGCACTCCCTGTCAGTGGGATAGTTGCGCTGGTTTTGTGTTGCCTGTTTATGGCTGTTTCATTGATCCTATGGCTGAGGATAGGTCGCGACAAGGATATTATTGATGTTGTGGAATTCTATCCTCCGGATGGTTTGAACTGCGCAGAGATGGCGTATTCGTACTACGGCAAGATTACAAACAAGGATTGCGTCCCGATGCTGATAGGTCTGGCGTCGAAGGGGTACATCGAGATCAATCAGGACGATGACAGCGGTAAAAAGTTTTCTTTTCGCCTGTTGAAGGATTATGAGGGATCGGACAAATCAGAGATGTTATTCCTGAATGGTTTGAAAAAGTACGGCGAAATCATAACAAAAACCGAATTGGAGAATAGTTTCTATAAAACCTTGAATACCGTCAATAAACAGGTTGTGGATGACATGAAACCGAGGATATTCTACACGAAAACATTGATTTGGCGTTATATCACGTTACCTCTTGCAATTATCCCGTATCTGGTCGGGATGTATCCCGCGTTTCGCTTTTTCTACGGTGATTTTATTATGGCGGTGCTGTTTCCGCTGGCAATGTGCGTGTTTATTTCGACTTTCACAGTGATAATCAGTTTTAAAAAGACACCGCTTGCCATGAAGATTTTCCTCGGAGTTTTGATGTGTCTATCGATTGGGGTGAACATGTATCTGACCGCCGATGCGATCAATTATTATGGCACTTTTTATTGGGTGGTTTATGCGGGGTGCGTGATCGCGAATATAATTCAGATGATCTTTTTCAGGATCATTGATAAAAGGACTGATTACGGGATCGATCTGCTCGGTCGTATCAGGGGATTCAGAAATTATCTTATTACTGCGGAACGCCCACATTTGGTATCGCTGGTTCATCAGGATCCGAAGTATTTTTACAAAATATTGCCGTATACATATGTGCTCAATATAACGGATGAATGGGTGAATCAGTTTGAGAGCATAGCGATGGAGCCGCCTGATTGGTATCATTCGCCGTATGGTTCGGGATTCCACTATCATTCGTTCCATTCATTTATGAATCGGACAATGACAAGCGCGCAGGCTGCGATGACTTCGACGCCGGGCGGCAGCAGCGGGGGAGGATTCTCCGGCGGAGGCGGCGGCGGAGGTGGCGGCGGCTCATGGTAACGTCAATGAAACAATATATATGCATCGATTTGAAGAGTTTCTATGCGTCGGTGGAATGCGTGGATCGCGGGCTGGATCCGTTAACAACCAATCTGGTGGTTGCTGATCCGACCAGAACGGAGAAGACTATTTGTCTGGCGGTGACGCCGTCGCTGAAGGCATATGGGATTCCCGGGCGGGCGCGCCTGTTTGAGGTGGTTCAAAGGGTTCATGATGTAAACAATCAGCGATTGCGTGATCTGAAACAAAAGATTAGGACAGGTGAGTACACTGTTCGAGAACGGGTGGCTGATGACGGTTCTGATTTGTCAGAGAAGGCGGAGAGCGGGTTTTCGGGAAAGTCATGTTTCGCCGATGAGTTGGATGCGAATCCTGCACTCGCCTTAGATTATATCACCGCACCACCACAGATGAGACGGTACATGGAATTCAGCAATCAGATTGTAGAGATTTACCTGCGATATATTGCACCGGAGGATATCCATATTTACTCAATAGACGAGGTATTCATGGATGTAACGGCATATTTGAAAAACTATAATATGACGGCGCATGAACTTGCAATGAAAATGGTTCGAGAGGTGCTGGATGAAACGGGAATCACTGCGACGGCAGGAATAGGCACCAATCTTTTTATTGCAAAGGTTGCTATGGATGTAGTTGCGAAGAAAATGCCGGCGGATGCAGACGGTGTTCGTGTTGCCGAGTTGAATGAGATCACGTTTCGGGAACAACTCTGGGATCACAGACCAATAACGGATATTTGGCGTGTCGGCAGAGGCTACAGTAAAAGGCTTGCCGAGTACGGAATGCATACTTTGGGGGATGTTGCAAAATGTTCATTGACAAATGAGGAACTATTATATAAACTATTTGGGGTTAACGCCGAACTGTTGATTGACCATGCATGGGGATACGAACCGACGGAAATCAGGTATATCCGTGAATATAGACCCGAAAATAACAGTTTGGGTTCAGGGCAGGTTTTGAAGGAACCGTACACATATGACAAAGCACAGCTGATCACACGTGAAATGACCGAACTGTTGGTTTTGGATCTTGTGAAAAAGAGGCTGGTTACCGATCAGATGGTTTTGACAATAAACTATGATGTGGAGTGCCTGACACGACCTGAGATAAAAAGCAAATATCATGGCGAGATTGTAACCGATCATTACGGAAGAAAGGTTCCGAAACATGCGCACGGAACAGCAAATCTCGATCATCCGATGTCGTCGACAAAACAGATCATGGCTGCGGTAATGGATTTGTATGAGAGGATAGTCAATCCCGATCTGTTGGTAAGACGAGTCAATATTGCAGCAAATCATGTGGTTTATGAGGGTGATGTGAAAAAAGCCGAGCCTGAAAAAAGGCAGCTGACATTACTTGATGATATTTCAGCGGAACATGAACAGATTGAAAAAGCAAGGCAGGATGAGGAGAGAGAGCGGAGGTTGCAGAATGCTGTGCTGGCGGTTCAGGAACGTTATGGGAAAAACGCCCTGCTCAAGGGGATGAACCTGCAGGAGGGCGCAACAACTATAGAAAGAAACGGAC
>JAGABX010000129.1 GCA_017614395.1 Eubacterium sp. | reverse complement strand
CCTCTGATATTGCCGGAATATCGACTTCATACGGTATCCGGCTCATCTGTCAGTGAGTGGATTATTTAATCTACGTTGATTTTTCAATCTATTTTGATTTTTCAATCTATTTTGATTTCGTGGATCCAGCCCTCCGGCGCCTCAATATGGCCCATCTGGATGCCGGTCAATGTGTCATACAGTTTCTTGGTGATCGGTCCCATCTCATCCATTCCGCTGGGGAAACAGATTTCCCTGCCGTGGTCGTTGATCTTGCCGACCGGTGAGATTACGGCAGCCGTTCCGCACAGCCCGCACTCTGCAAACTCGGAAACCTCCTCAAACGGAACCACGCGTGTTTCGGTTTTCAGACCCAAATATTTTTCTGCGACAGTCATCAGTGACCTTCTCGTGATGGATGGAAGGATGCTGTCGGATTTCGGTGTAACGACGGTGTTATCCTTGGTTACGAATAAAAAGTTCGCGCCGCCGGTCTCCTCTACATTTGTGCGGGTGCCGGCATCAAGGTACATGTTCTCGTCAAAGCCCTGATTGTGTGCATCCACAATGGCATGCAGGCTCATGGCGTAGTTAAGTCCCGCCTTGATATGACCGGTTCCGTGCGGAGCCGCGCGGTCAAAATCAGTTACGCGGATCGTGATTGGTTTTGCGCCGCCTTTGAAATACGGACCGACCGGTGTCGAGAATAGACGGAAATGGTACTCGTCCGCAGGTTTTACGCCGATAACCGGACCGCTGGCATACATGAACGGACGCAGATAAAGCGTCGCACCCGAGCCGTAGGGCGGTACATAGTCAGCATTGGCGCGAACCACCCGCTCAACCGCATCTATAAATCTCTCCTTCGGAAATGAAGGCATCTCTAACCTTTTTGTTGTATCTATCATTCGTTCGGCATTTAAATCCGGACGGAATGTAACAATGCGTCCGTCCTCGGTCGTATATGCTTTCAATCCTTCAAAACAACTCTGGGAATACTGCAGAACGCCAGCGCACTCGCTCATTGTCACGGTGTCGTCCTCTGTCATCTGTCCGTCGTCCCATTTTCCGTCACGATAATCGGAATAATATCTGGACCTCGTTTTCATGTAACCGAAACCTATATTACCCCAATCGATATTTTGTTTCTCCATGATTCCGCCTTCTTTCTGTATTTTTGTGAGGTGTGCGTCAGTCCTCGCGCAACGAACACCATACATGATTTTACACCATTTTAATAAAAAAAACAAGCGTTACTTGTAAAACATATTATTTTATGTTATGATGTATATTCAGAAAAAGAATAACACGATGATAATCATATCTAAATTCATATGATTTGTATTTGTTAATTTATAAAAAATAATATGAAAAATTGTATATTCCGGAGGAAAATATGAAAAAGTTCCTAACTGTCCTGCTGATTCTGCTGGGTTGCGGCGCGGCCGGTTTTGCAGGCTTCTGGCTGGCAAAGCATAAAATGACTGTCCCGGTGGATGTTCAGACGGAGGCAACGTTCGGTCCGACGTTATCACCGGTTGCTGACCTGCCGGCAAGCCCCGGCGCAGCGGAACTCGAGGATGACGACGATGAGTTAGCTGATATTACCGAGATAACGTTCTCGGCCAGTGGTGACAACCTGCTTCACACGTTTTTGTACAAGCAGGCAGCGGCGAGGGCGAAGGGCGCCACCGGCGGCGAGAATAAAAACAGTGTCATCACCGATCAAAACGATTCAGGCACGGGTGAAAACGAGGAATATGTAACCGGTACAGGTGATTATGATTTCTCATTTTTGTATGATCAGGTTGCAGACTTTTTCGAAGGTACTGACATAAACTGGGTCAATCAGGAAACGCTGGTGTCCGATACTCTCGAGCCATCATCCTACCCTAAATTTTCATCGCCGGGTGATGTGGTGAGAGAATTATATAACAGAAATTTCCGAATTTTTAATTTATCCACCAATCATATCTACGATCAGGGCGCGGATGGTTTAGTCGCGACAACTAAATTCTGGAACTCGATGCCGGAGGATTGTTTAGCTACAGGACTGGTGAAAAAGAACAATTATGATAATATTTGGATAAAAAGCGTAAAAAATGTCAATTTTGCTTTCCTGTCATATACATACGGAACAAACGGATTGTCTGTTCCGTCTGACTCAAAATACCACATAATCCTGTTGAGTGAGACGGATATTATCAAAAAACAGATCAAACTTGCGAGAGAACAGGCTGATGTGGTTGTTGTTTCGTGCCACTGGGGGAATGAGGACAGCCACGCGATAACTGAGTCGCAGCGTGAAATGGCAAAAAAACTGACAGGCTGGGGCGCGGATCTGATCATAGGCACACATCCCCATGTCGTGCAGGATGCGGAATGGGTTGAGTCGCGGGGACGTAAATCATTCTGCGCATATTCGCTCGGGAATTTTGTTTCCGCTCAGGAGGTCTCTGATAACCTGATCGGCGCCACGCTGAAACTGACTTTTGAAATTCATGAGGATCTGCTGACCGATGAGAAAACTATCGAGATCAAAAATCCGAAACTGATTCCGACCGTTACGGACTATCGTTCCGGACATAATGACGTGAGGGTTTACTGGCTGAAAAACTACTCTCGCGAGCTGGCTGACACGCACGGTGTCCGGTCGTTTGACTCACGGTTTGGTTATGATTACATCTATGAGGTGCTGAAAAACTCGATTAGTAAGGAATTCCTGAAGTTGCCCAGGAAGAAGAAATAATAACAATGCCTTAGCACGAGCGCTGATGCAAGCTTTTCTCACGACTCGGGCGAGCGGCCATATAGGCGTGTCATGGAATGAAGTCTCGTGACGAGTTTTGGTGAGAACGCATTTGGTTTCATTCGCCAGAGCCAGTTGTGGCCGATGGTTGACGGCGTGTTGATGCGCGCGGAATCACCGAGACACAGCAGATCCTGCATTGGGATGATACACGTATCGGAAACACTCGCCTCCGCCAGTTCGATCAGGCGCCAGGTGAGTTTTTTTGCGCTCGAAAAACGCGACGCGCCGAGGTAGCGCATTGCCATGTTTTTATTCTCAGCCGGCAGATGCCGCCACCAGGTAAGTGTCGTTTCATTGTCGTGGGTTCCCGTGTAAACCACGGAATTTCTGCCGTAATTATGCGGGAGATAGTCGTTGTCCTCACGGGGATCGAACGCGAACTGCAACACTTTCATGCCGGGGAAGCCTGAACTGTCTAACATCTCACGAACGCTGTCTGTCAAAAATCCCAAATCCTCGGCGATCACTCTGAACTCGCCCAACTCGCGTCTGGCAGCGCGGAACAGATCAAGTCCCGGTCCGGGTTTCCACTCACCGTTTCTGGCGGTTTTCTCTCCATACGGAACCGCATAGTATTCATCAAATCCACGGAAATGATCCACGCGGACAATATCGTACCAGTTATATACATGTCGTATTCTGCTGATCCACCATTCATAGCCGGTTTCGCGGTGTTTATCCCATGCGTAGAGAGGGTTCCCCCATAATTGTCCGTCCTCGGAAAAAGCATCCGGCGGGCAGCCGGCAACATGTGTGGGACGTCCTTTTTTATCTAATTGAAAAAGCTCGGGATGCGCCCAGGTGTCGGCGCTGTCCATGGCAACATAAATCGGAATGTCACCGATAATCTCGACGCCGTGTTCGTTCGCATATTTTTTCAGGGCGTTCCACTGTGTGGAAAATTCAAATTGAAGGAACTGATAGAACGCGACATCGTTCATCAGTTTGTTCCTGTAGGAAACCATTGCCTCGGGATCACGCAGGCGGATAGCATCCTCCCACTCAAGATAGCTGATTCCTTTTTTTGAATCCTTTATAGCCATAAAAAGAGCATAGTCATTCAGCCAGTCTGCGTTTTCCTTTGCAAATTCATTGTATGCAGGATCTGTTTCGATGCGACTGTTATCGAATGCCTTGCGCAGCAATCTGAAACGGCGTTGATATATGATATCATAGCGGACAAAATGATCGCTCATGCCCTCGGCGCTCTCCATGCATTCCCGTTCCGTCAGAAATCCGGCTGAGACAAATGCACTGAGAGATATGAAATAGGGATTGCCTGCAAATGTGGAAAAAGACTGGTAAGGGGAGTCCCCGTAACCGGTCGGCCCCATCGGCAGGATTTGCCAGTATGACTGTCCTGCCTCCGCCAGACGATCCACAAAATCATATGCAGCCTGGTCAAAACAACCTATCCCGAATCGGGACGGCAGGCTGGCAATCGGCATAAGTACGCCGCTTTTCCGTTCCATAAAAAGGTTCCTTTCGTTTTTTGCCGGTACTCTGCTGTCTGACTCACGTCGTCTGGCTGACTATCGCCCGGCTATCATATCCGTTCACAATTACGTGTATCAGAATGCATCATACGCGGTTATATCCCGGTCGACTACAACAGGTGCCTGTTCGTATTCGTTCGGAAGCGTGACGCGGTACTTTCTCTGGAAAACAAACCTGTAAATGTCAGCCGCGAACAGATCCTGCTCGTACAGTTCTCTCGCGCGCTCGCTCAATCTCGGCAAATCTGCGGCTAATCTGGTAACAATTGAGAACGGCTGACCTTCCTCGATTTTTCCGGGTTCATCTATCTCTCCGCCTCGCAGATCGCGCAGGAGATGACCGGCGCGTGTGTTCAATCCGAGCAGGTGCAGATACGGGAGAGAGGTGTCGGTCTCGGTGAGGTGGAGGCATGCCTGCATCAGGCAGCGACGGATCCGGCTCTCGGTAAATGCCCTGGTATTGACTTTACTGATCAGGTCGGACACGCTGGTGAAATTATTCAGTTCATTTTTTATCCGACCGAAAAGATCCAATGAAAGATCCTTCGCTGAATCGATCGCGCTGTGGTTGTTTTTCAGATCCCCGTCCTTGCGGATGATATCACGCAGAGCATAGCAGATCAGGTCTGAAAAATCATTCAATACCAGATGCGGTGTGTTGCTCGTGTGGATACCTGCGCGGATTGCCGTAGATGACGGATATCTCCTCATTGTCGGATTGGTTGCGTCTCGGTAATCCTGACCGTCGCGCAGCAATGTCAACGGAGTAATTTTAGAATCAAGTTTCCGGAGAGCCAGACAGTATTCAATCCCGAGAATATTGTTCGGCATAGAGAAAAACGCCTCATCAAAATCCGTTTCGCCTATAATGTTTTTCAGAGCCTGCGCTCGCGCATCCGGATACGGTGCGCCCTCGCGCAGACGCTTTTCGAGTTCTGCCTGAAATTCGGAACGCGACCTGTCCTCCCGTTCGAGAGTCTCGGCGATTTTGAGGAACTGGTCGATTTTGCCCTGTTCACTTCCGAAACAAACATGGGTTACAAATCCCAGTTCATTCAGGGATTTGATTCCTCCGTAGGCAAAATCACCTGCCGATGACAGAGAGTAGCGTACCGGAAGTTCAAACACGAGATCCGCGCCTCCCTCCAGGGCATCCCTTGTCCGGGAGTATTTATCAAATATGGCAGGTTCGCCGCGCTGGACAAAGTCTCCGCTGAGGATTACTACCACGTAATCGGCCTCAGCCAGCTCCTTCGCGCGACGGATCTGATATGCATGTCCGGAGTGAAAAGGGTTGTATTCCGCAATTATACCAACAACATTCATGGGCGCCTCCTTATACTTGGGAGAGAGGATGTTCCCTCCTTCAGAAACTGCGCATGCTCGACACACAGCCCCTTTAATTATCAAACATGTTTACAAAGAATCATTATAACCTATTTTTGATTAGATGTCAAAAAAAACATATTTTTACAAAAGCGAAATACAGGAAACGAATAAAAAGCAAACAAAAAGCCGCCGGATCGGCAGCTTTTTGCAAGTCTCATAATTATTACTCAATTGTGTAGGGCATCAATGCAACGTGACGGGCTCTCTTGACAGCTGATGTCAGTGCGCGCTGATGTTTTGCGCATGTTCCCGTAACACGTCTCGGAAGAATCTTTCCTCTTTCGGAAAGGAATCTCTTCAACTTAGCTGTGTCCTTGTAGTCAACATATTTGAACTCTTTGTCAGCGCAGAATGCGCAAACCTTTTTCCTGCGACGCGGTGCGCGACGGCGACCTGATGCGTCCGGACGTTCCTTCTGATATGCCATAAGTTTAATCCTCCTAAATCACTGGTTAAAAAACGGGATATCATCCTGTACACCCTTTTCGATGTCCATGAAATCAGCGTCTGATGCATTGCCGGGCTGCGGTGGAGCCGGCATCGGGTTATCGCCACCGCCCTGGCCGCCGTAATTTCCGCCACCACCGCCCGTGAAGCTTTCGGCAGCGCTTTTTCTCTCGGCGAATTCAACATCCTCAGCGAGGATGCGGACGCTGTATACTTTTTCTCCGTTTTTATTGGTATAGTTATCGTTCTCTACACGACCGGACAGCAGCATGCGTGATCCTTTGTGAAAATATTTTTCTACAAACTCAGCAGTTTTGCCGAATGCCGTGCAATTGAAAAAATCGACATCGGTTTCGCCCTCTCTGGCAAACCGGCGATTAACTGCGATTGAAAAACGCGCAATCGCTAAATTCGAACTCTGAGAATAACTGATCTCAGGATCCCTCGTTAGATTTCCCATCAAAATGACTTTGTTCATATTGATTCTCCTTCCATCTGTCGGTGGCTCCGATCGTCATGCTGAATGACGCCTGCCACAGAAGGTCAATCTTCCTCTGCATTGACAACTAAATATCTCAGCACGTTGTCCATAATGCGCAGTCGCTGCTCGAGCTCACCCGGAATAGTCGGTTCAGCATCGAACTGGATGAAGTAGTAGAATCCCTCGTTCATTTTCTGGATCTCATACGCGAGCTGCTTTTTACCCCAATCATCGACGTTCGTGATCTGTCCGCCGAGAGAGGTGATAGCGTCCTTGGCTTTGTCAACCACGGCTACGCGCACTTCATCTTCAACTTTAGCACTAACAACCAGAGCTAATTCATACTTTTTCATAGCTGTTCGCACCTCCTTTTGGTCTCTGGCCCTCCCCATCCTTTGAAATCCGCATCGAACCGGCGTGCAGCCTTTCCATGCGCGACTCTCGGGCAGGAGAGCAAGGAATTTACATCACGGACAAACATCATATCACATTTGTACACCCGTGTCAACTGTTTATTCATATTTTGTGACGGGCAATTATACGTTTTTCAAAGGCTGGTCGTTGGGGCGAGTCGTAAAGAAAAAGTTTGTTCTTGCGGGCGGGCATGAAATATGCTATAATATAAAAAGTGTGGCGTCCGGACATGAGTGTCGTACCCCACGCTGGAAACGGGATGAAGGAGATTAAGGAGGCGAGACAAATGAAAAGAGTGGCTTTTTTGACAAGCGGAGGAGATTGCCAGGCGTTGAACGCGACAATGCGCGGTGTGGCCAAGGCATTGTATAATGCGGATCCGAAAACACAGATAATCGGAATTCTCGAGGGATACAAAGGTCTGATGTACGGAAACTACAAGGAGATGACTCCATCGGATTTTTCAGGTATCCTGACTGAGGGCGGAACCATTCTGGGCTCATCCAGACAGCCCTTTAAAAACATGAGAAAACCGGATGAAAACGGCATGGACAAGGTAAAGGCAATGGTCGACACCTACAAGAAATTAAAGCTTGACTGCATCGTCATTCTCGGCGGAAACGGCACACAGAAAAGCGCCAACATGCTCCGCGAAGAGGGTCTGAATGTTGTTGGATTGCCGAAAACCATAGATAATGACATATGGGGGACTGACCTGACATTCGGTTTCCACTCGGCAATAGAGGTTGCGACTAACGCTATCGACTGCATTCATACAACCGCATACTCGCATGGACGCGTGTTCATCGTAGAGGTGATGGGACATAAAGTCGGCTGGATGACTCTATATGCAGGAATAGCCGGCGGCGCCGACGTGATACTGATTCCAGAGATCCCGTATGATATCGATCATGTGATAGGCGCCATAGAAAAAAGGACAAAAGCCGGCAAACGATTTTCAATCCTTGCCGTGGCAGAGGGCGCAATCTCCAAGGAGGATGCGGCACTCTCTAAAAAGGAAAGAAAGATTAAACTGAAGGACAACCCTTACCCGAGTGTTTCCTATGAAATAGGGGCACTGATTCAGGAAAGGACCGGTCAGGAAATTCGTATTACAGTGCCCGGACACACTCAGCGCGGAGGCAGTCCGTGCGCGTATGACCGCGTGATCTCCAGCCGTCTGGGAGCGGCAGCCGCCGAACTGATCTTGAAAGGACAGTTTGGTTTCATGGTAGGATTCGATGGGGACAATATCATTCCGGTGCCTCTGGAGGAGGTAGCAGGAAAACTGAAATACGTGGATCCTGATTCCGAGATCATTCACCAGACGAAGAGTTTAGGCATTTCATTCGGAGATTAATATGAGCTATCAGGCATTATACAGAAAATACCGCCCCAAAACCTTTGATGAGGTTCAGGGGCAGGATGCAGTCGTGACGACACTGAAAAATCAGTTGAAATCCGGCCGCGTCGGTCATGCCTACCTGTTTTGCGGAACGCGCGGAACGGGCAAGACCACAGTGGCAAAAATATTCGCGAAGGCGCTGAATTGTGAGAACCTGACCGAAAACGGACCGTGTTGTGAATGCTCGCGTTGCAAGGCTATAGAGGATGGTTCATCCATGAATGTCGTGGAGATCGACGGCGCCTCCAACAACCGTGTCGACGATATCCGCCAGATAGTTGATGAGGTAAAGTATTCACCTGTTGACGGTGGAAAAAAGGTTTACATTATTGACGAGGTCCACATGGTTACTGAGAGCGGTTTTAATGCTCTGTTGAAAACGCTTGAGGAGCCACCGGAGTATCTCGTATTCATTCTGGCAACCACTGATCCGCAGAAGGTCATACCGACGATACAGTCGCGCTGCCAGAGATATGATTTCAAAAGGATATCCGTGGAAACGATCATTTCGCGGATGAGAGACCTGCTTGACAGGGAGGGGGTAGCGGCAGAGGATCGCGCCCTGAATTATATAGCGCGCATGGCTGACGGGGCATTGCGTGATGCCCTCAGTCTCCTCGAGGAGTGTGTCTCATATTATTTCGGAGAGGAATTGACCTTTGACAAGGTGTTAAATGCACTCGGCACGGTTGACCAGACCACCTACCACGAGATGACGCGGGCGGTCATGGAGGGGCAGGTTGATATGGTGGTCAGTTCTGTCGAGCATTTAGTTGCCACAGGCAGGGATCTGATTCAGTTTGCCAAGGAATATGTCTGGTATCTGCGAAATCTCCTGATAATAAAGACTTCAGAAAATGCAAGACAACTCATAGATATGTCAGATGAAAATGTCGACACCCTGCGGAACTTTGCTGCAGGGCTTGAGGAGGAACAGATTATCAGATATATCCATGTGGTTTCTAGGCTGATCACGGAAATGCGATATTCACCTAATAGAAGGGTGGTATTTGAGGTTGCGCTGATCCGTTTGTGCCGTCCGCAGATGGAGAGAGATTATGATTCTCTGATAGACCGGATGAAGGTGATGGAACGGGAGCTTGAGACCATGAAGGATTGCCTGGAGGGCGGAAGGTACCCACAGGCGGCCGGTGTTCATGCTCAGTCAGGTAATTCGGCCGCAGGGCAGAGTCCCTCCGCTCCGGCAAAACCGGTCAGGCCGCCGGCAGTGCCCGAGGAGGTGCAGGAGGTTGTCAGGAACTGGTCCCATGTGGAGCAGGCGGTTTCGGCAAAGGGTAACGGGTTGATGCATTCCCATTTGAGTTCGGCGGTTCTGTCGGTGGACGTGGACGGAAACCTCGTATTGGGAATGAAGGAACCTATGGCTCTCGGGTATTTTACGGAAAATCATGAAAAGCTGGAAGCATTGCAGGAAATCATAGATGAAATGACGGAAAAACACGTAGGCATTGTTGTCAAAGATTTTACGGAGGCAAAAACACGCGCGGAGAATGCTGATCTGCGCAGTCTCCTTCCGAATGTAACGATTGTGGAGGAGGACTGAAAACATAATATATATAATACAATACAAATAACAGGAGGACGAAAGATGGCCAGAAGAGGCGGTGGTTTCCAGGGCGGAATGCCGAACAATATGGGAAACCTTATGAAACAGGCACAGAAAATGCAGCGTCAGATGGAGGAGAACCAGAAGGCGTTAGAGGAAAAAGAATTCGAAGCCAGCGTGGGAGGCGGAGCTGTTACGGTGAAAATGTCTGGCACCAGGGAAGTGACTTCGGTAAAGCTCTCTGAGGAGGTTGTTGATCCTGATGATATAGAGATGCTGGAGGATCTGATCATGGCAGCTGTCAATGAGGTGACGCGTCAGATTGATGAGGACAGCAAGGTATCCATGGAGGCGCTGACCGGCGGTATGAATCTGGGAGGATTTCCGTTCTGATGAACTATTACAGTGATTCCATGAACCGTTTAATTGAGGAACTGGCTTCCCTGCCGGGTATCGGACCGAAATCCGCGGGACGGCTGGCTTTTCATATTCTGGATTTGCCGGAGGAACGGGTCAAGAGACTGGCAGACAGTCTGGTAAATGCGAGGTCGCAAACCAGGCTTTGCAAAGAGTGTTTCAATTTGTCTGATGAGGATGTGTGCTCAATATGCGGAAACCCCAAACGCGATCACAAACTCATCATGGTGGTTGAGGAACCGTCCGATCTCGTTGCCTACGAGAAAACAGGTCAGTATAACGGTGTGTACCATGTCCTCCATGGAGCGGTCAATCCCATGAACGGTGTTCGCCCGGAAAACCTGAAATTGAAGGAACTGCTGACCCGCCTCGCCAAAGAGGATGTGGAGGAGGTTATAGTTGCGACCAACTCTACGGTTGAGGGTGAGGCTACCGCGCTCTGGATCAGTAAATACGTTAAACAGGCCGGCATTCGGGTAACACGCATTGCCAGCGGGGTTCCGGTCGGCGGGGCGCTGGAGTATGTTGACGAGATGACGCTTTATCGCGCCCTGGAAGGCAGGACCGAGCTATGACGGATAAACGAAATTATATTATACTGTGGGTCCTGACAGGTATCATAATAATCCTGGGTATCGGTGGATTGATGGTTTTTTCGTATTTTTATAACAATCAGTGTTATGAAAAATACCAGGTGGTTACCGAAGTAGAGCGCAGTGATTCCAACAATGGATTGTATCAATATTTTCAGAAAAATCTTCTGAAATACTCCGGAAGCGGCATCAGCCTGATTAATTCCGTCGGGAAAACACTTTGGAACGGCGGATTTGAGATGAAACAGGCGCAGGTTGATACATGTGGGAAACAGGTGCTTGCGGTAGATGTCGGAGGAACGGAATTCAATGTTTATAACGGACAGGACGAGGGCATCCGGACGGAAACCACCTATCCAATAGTCCGTGGCAAGGTATCTGAACAGGGTGTTGCCGCTATCCTCGAGCAGGATATAGATTCAAATTCACTCAAATTGTATAATCCCTATAGCAATACCACCAAACTCATAGCAGAGATTCCTACTAATGTCAGTGAGGACGGATATCCGTTGGATTATGATATTTCACCGGACGGGAAAACTGTTGTCGCCGCCTACATGACCGTTAAGGGAACCGAATCGGAATACCATGTTAACTTTTTCAATTTTTCCGATGTCGGTCAGGATCGGAACATACTTGTCGGAGGCAGGGAATACGGCGCCGAGATGGTCTCACAGATACGTTTTTTAGATAATGAAAGAGTTGTTATCTACCGCGAAAAAGGGTTCGACATTTATGAAAACATGAAACAACCCAAACCATCTCTTGAAAAGACATTTGACCGCGTTATTCTCAGCATAGCCGATTCTGATGAATATATCGGTGTTATCACTACGGACGGCGCTCGCACAGACAAACGCCTGCAGGTATTTACTGTCGAAGGAGAGGTTGTTCTCGAGCAGCCTATAGATTATGAATACGCTGATTTCAGGATATACGGTGAGGAAATATATTTCTATCGCACACATCATGTTGATATACTCCGTATGAACGGAACACCGAAATTCAGATCGGATTTTGATGCCGACATAACAGGAGTATTTCCAGGAGGTCGTTCAATAGAGTATATAATTGTGGACAATACCTCTATCCGGAGAATACGAATGAAGGCGAGATAGACTTATATATAATAGGAGATAATTTGTAACATGTACCATATAGTAGAGGCAATCGCGGCGCTGATAGTAATCATATCTGTCGTGGACGGATGGCGCCGGGGGCTGTTGTTAAAACTGTTCGGACTGGCGCGGTTTGCGGCGATGCTGATTCTGACGATAGTCCTCACACCGCTTTTGTATCATGTGCTTCCACTGGAACCGGGGCTTCGTGAAGGCGCTGCGGGATTAGGCGCGCTGTTGCTGTCTGTTGTTTTGCTCATCATAGTTTCACAGGTTCTCCATATCGTGGACAAAATTCCCCTGTTGAACACGGTAAACCGGCTCGGGGGCGCCATGATAGGTTTGTTGATCGGCGTGCTGGCCGTATGGGTGGCACTGCTGATAATAACGTCGTTTAAGGATATATCGTGGTGCAAAACCGTTACCGGTTATATCAAACAGTCGGCAGTACTGTCATGGTTCGTTCACTGGAACCCGTTGGATCTGCTGTCATGAAAGAATTGATGTCCGGAAGTATTTCGTGAACTTTTTATCGTCAAAATGCCCCAAACTACCAAAAAAAACTTGACATCGTCGGTCGGATGTGCTAAATTAGTTAAGCGTCTGTGCCGACGTTTTTTCTCGTGCCGGGAAAAAGATGGCCAGACAGTAATCATGAGAACAGGAGGTGAAAATGAATGCCAACTTTTAACCAGCTCGTAAAGCAGGGAAGAAAATCGGTTGCGAAAAAGTCTAATTCTCCGGCTCTTCAGTCGACCTACAATTCGCTGAAGAAAAAGCCGATAAAGGCCAGCTCGCCGCAGAAGCGCGGTGTTTGTACCGTAGTTCGTACAGCAACACCGAAAAAGCCGAATTCCGCACTTCGCAAGATTGCCAGAGTGCGTCTTTCCAACGGCATCGAGGTTACAAGCTATATTCCGGGCGAGGGTCACAACCTTCAGGAGCATAGCGTTGTAATGATTCGCGGCGGTCGTGTCAAGGACCTTCCGGGTACACGTTACCATATCATTCGCGGAACACTCGATACAGCCGGAGTTGCTGACCGCAAGCAGGCTCGTTCAAAATACGGAGCGAAACGGCCGAAGGCAGCGAAATAAGGAACAGTAAATTAAAATGCACGAGAAACAGGCAAAACTGTTCCGAAGCATTGGTTAAACAGTACCGGATCATTTTTCACACTTATTTAATATAATAAAGAAGAGAGAAAGAAGTATCTGGTGCGGACACAGAGTAAATCGTGAGTACCTGTGATTTAATATTATTATTAAGGAGGGAAGTAACGTGCCACGTAAAGGACATATTCAAAAACGAGACGTATTGGCAGATCCCGTCTACAACAACAAAGTCGTGACCAAGCTGATCAACAACATAATGCTCGACGGTAAAAAGGGCGTAGCCCAGAAAATCGTTTACGGAGCATTTGAGGAGGTTGCTGAGAAAACCGGTAAGGACGCGCTCGAGGTATTTGACGAGGCGTTGAAGAATGTTATGCCGGAGCTCGAGGTAAAGGCAAGACGTATCGGAGGATCTACCTATCAGGTGCCGATCGAGGTTCGTCCGGACCGTCGTCAGGCACTGGCGTTGCGCTGGCTCACATCTTTTTCACGCGCGAGAGGCGAGAAAACGATGAAGGAGAGACTGGCCGGCGAGATCATGGATGCGGCTAACAATACAGGCGCAGCCGTGAAGAGAAAAGAAGATATGCACAAGATGGCAGAGGCAAACAAAGCCTTCGCTCACTACAGATGGTGACATTGTTTTCTTAATGAATACGAACGAACTTCATTATTAAGGAGGTAACATGGCTGGAAGAGAATATCCACTTGAGCGTACCAGAAATATCGGTATCATGGCTCATATTGATGCCGGCAAGACTACGCTGACAGAGCGTATCCTTTACTATACCGGTGTCAACTACAAAATCGGTGAGACGCATGACGGCGCTTCCACTATGGACTGGATGGAGCAGGAGAAGGAGCGTGGTATCACGATCACATCCGCAGCTACCACCTGTCACTGGACGCTGGAGGATCACCACAAACCGAAGGCCGGAGCTGAGGAGCATCGTATCAACATTATCGACACCCCGGGACACGTGGACTTCACCGTTGAGGTGGAGAGATCTCTGCGCGTACTGGACGGCGCTGTCGGCGTGTTTGATGCCAAGGCCGGTGTAGAGCCGCAGTCCGAGAACGTATGGCGTCAGGCAGACACATATAACGTTCCCCGTATGGCGTTCATCAACAAGATGGACAAACTCGGCGCGGACTTTTTCTATTCGGTACAGACGATCATCGATCGTTTGGGCAAAAACGCCATCCCGGTTCAGATTCCGATCGGCAAGGAAGATGATTTCATCGGTCTGATCGATCTGTTCGAGATGGAGGCTTACTATTACAAAGATGATGAGGGCAAGGATATCGAGATTGTTCCGATTCCTGATGACCTCAAGGATTTAGCGCAGGAATGGCATGATAATCTCGTAGAAAAAGTTTCCGAGCTGGACGAGGACCTCGAGATGAAATATCTTGAATTCCTTGACGGCGGTGAGGAACCGACGATCGATGAGCTGAAGGCAGCTCTGCGCAAAGGAACCATCGCATGTACGGCAGTGCCGGTTTACTGTGGTTCCGCATATAAAAACAAGGGCGTACAGAAACTCCTTGACGGTGTTATCGAGTTCATGCCTGCTCCGACGGATATCCCGGATATCACGGGTACCGATCTGGACGGTAATGACTGTGTTCGTCATTCATCTGATGGCGAGCCGTTCTCGGCACTTGCATTCAAGATCATGGCTGACCCGTTTGTAGGAAAGCTTGCCTTTTTCCGCGTGTACTCCGGAACATTGAATGCCGGATCTTATGTACTCAACGCGACCAAGGGTAAAAAGGAGCGCGTAGGCCGTATCCTGCAGATGCACGCTAACAACCGTTCGGAGCTGGACAAGGTTTATTCCGGTGATATTGCGGCTGCAGTAGGATTCAAGACAACTTCAACAGGTGATACGATCTGTGATGAGCAGCATCCGGTTATCCTCGAGTCCATGGAATTCCCGGAGCCGGTTATCGAGCTTGCTATCGAGCCGAAGACGAAAAACGATCAGGGCAAGATGGGTGAGGCTCTTGCGAAACTCGCAGAGGAGGATCCGACATTTAAGGCTCACACAAATCCGGAGACAGGTCAGACGATCATCGCCGGAATGGGCGAGCTGCACCTGGAGGTTTTGGTTGACCGTTTGCTCAGAGAGTTCAAGGTTGAGGCAAATGTCGGCGCACCGCAGGTTGCATACAAGGAGACATTTACGAAGGAAGTCGATGTCGACGAGAAATATGCAAAGCAGTCCGGTGGTCGTGGTCAGTATGGTCACTGCTGCGTGAAGTTCACACCGATCGATCCGAACGGCGAGACAACCTACGAGTTCGAGTCCACGGTAGTCGGAGGAGCTATTCCGAAGGAGTACATCCCGGCAGTCGATTCAGGTATTCAGGACGCCATGCAGGCAGGTATCCTCGCAGGATTCCCGGTATTGGGCGTGCATGCTAACTGCTACCATGGTTCATACCACGAGGTCGATTCATCCGAGATGGCATTCCACATCGCAGGATCAATGGCATTCAAGGAGGCTATGCAGAAGGGTAACGCGGTTCTGCTCGAGCCGATCATGAAGGTCGAGGTAACAATGCCAGAGGAGTACATGGGTGATGTTATCGGTTCCCTGAACGCTAAACGCGGACAGATCGAGGGTATGGATGATGTCGGCGGCGGCAAGATCGTTCGCGCATTTGTACCGTTGGCTGAGATGTTCGGTTATGCTACGGAGCTTCGTTCATCGACACAGGGACGCGGAAATTACTCCATGTTCTTTGAGAGATACGAGCAGTGTCCGAAAAATGTCCAGGAAAAAGTTCTTTCACAGAAAAACGGATAAACATATAGTCCGGGATTTGTATGTATATTTTGCTCGGGGTACGCTTTCGCCAGTCGTAAACGCAGCGGTGCATGACTCGAAAAAACCTCGTCTCGCACCGGCGTTTACGAAAGCCCCCTCGCCGAAATATACATATCAAATCCCTGCGATACATCATAAAGCGTTTTTGTGTGAAAGGGTAGATATTCCTGCAAAAAGAAAAAATAATACTTGATTTTTAGTAAAGAATCTCATATAATGAGTGTTAGCAGTTATTTTTGGAAACTATTTTTGTAATTTATTAGGAGGAAAGTAAAAATGGCTAAAGAGAAGTATGTCAGAAACAAACCGCATGTAAACATCGGTACCATCGGTCACGTAGACCATGGTAAGACAACCCTGACCGCAGCAATCACCAAGGTATTGGCTGAGCGTGTGGCAGGAAACGAGGCAACAGATTTTGAGAACATCGACAAGGCTCCGGAGGAGAGAGAGCGTGGAATCACAATTTCAACCGCTAACGTAGAGTATGAGACCGAGAAGCGTCACTATGATCACGTTGACTGCCCGGGACATGCCGACTATGTAAAGAACATGATCACCGGTGCCGCTCAGATGGATGGCGCGGTACTCGTAGTTGCTGCTACCGACGGTGTTATGGCTCAGACAAAGGAGCACATCCTTCTGTCTCGTCAGGTAGGTGTGCCGAAGATCGTTGTATTTATCAATAAGTGTGATGACTTCGATGAGGAGCTCATCGAGCTCGTAGAGATGGAGGTAACCGAGGAGCTGGAGAAATACGGTTTCGAGGATTGCCCGATCGTAAAGGGTTCCGCTCTCAAGGCACTCGAGGATCCGACAGGCGAGTGGGGCGACAAGATCATGGAGCTCATGAGCACCATCGACGAGTACATCCCGGATCCGCAGCGTGATACCGACAAGCCGTTCGTTATGCCGGTCGAGGACGTATTCTCCATCACCGGTCGTGGTACTGTTGCTACGGGCCGTGTAGAGGCTG
>JAGABX010000128.1 GCA_017614395.1 Eubacterium sp. | reverse complement strand
TAGAGTTATGCACAATTTAAATTGGCTTGTTAAGATGCGCCATAGCAATGTGGATAACTACCCAAAATATCAGAGAAAAATCCGTTTAGTCTTTCAAACCGAAAAAAACGTTAAAAATGAGGATTTGTTCTGAATTGCTGTGTATAAAAAAATTCTCTTGACAATATAGTTAAAACGAATTATAATTGTAGTGTATGTGAAAACAACTCGTTCGTTCCAAAGGGGGTGACGTCTTGAAAAAACCGAATAAAACGCGCAGACGTCGCACTGGATTATATCTGGTAATTCTGATGGTGTTGCTGTTTGTGATCACTATGGGATTTCAGGGGATGTCTTTGTCGGCTGATTGTGAGAAACTGTCGGCTGAGCAGGCTGAGTTAGAGGCGCGGAAAAAGGAACTCGAGGAGGAACGGGACGAGATTCGGGACAAGGCCGAATATATGAAAACGGATGCCTACATTGAGGATTTGGCCCGTGAAAAATTCGGATTAGCCTATGATGATGAGATTATATTTAAAGCAGCGGACAGTGATTGATGTCCGCTGTTCTTGTGTTATTATGTTATGAGTGATTTAAAGAATCGTTTGGAAAAATATGTGACGGAGCGCCGTCTGATAAAACGGGGAGATCGACTTGTCCTCGGATTATCAGGCGGCGCCGACTCTATCTGTCTACTCAATATATTATCAGATATATCAAAAGAATGGGATTTGCATGTAACAGCGGTCCACGTTCACCATGGAATTCGCGGTGAGGAGGCTGACAGGGATGCTGCGTTTGCGAGATCTGCGGCTGAGGACAGGGGAGTTGATTTCATTTTACGAAGTGTTTCCGTACCGAAAGCAGCTGCGGAAAACGGACTGACTATAGAAGAGGCTGCACGGATTTTGCGATATTCGGAATTAGATGAGATACAGCGTGATATTTCCGCAGACAGGATTGTTTTGGCGCATCATTCCGATGACCAGGCAGAAACAGTTCTGATGAACCTGTTCAGAGGAACCGGTCCGGATGGGTTGGTGGGAATGCGCCCGGAGTCAGGTAATCGTATAAGACCGCTGCTGTTTGCGACAAAAGCAGAGATCATTCAGTATCTGCGTGAAGAACAGATAGAATATATCGAGGATTCTACCAATTCTGATACCGATTACACGAGAAACAGGATACGTAATATCTGGTTGCCGGAGATCGGGAGAGTATTTCCCGATGCCGCAAACCATATTGCAGCTGTAGCGGAGGATATAGGGGTATGGCAGACATTTATAAGGGAAAAAGCAACAGAGGAATATACGTTTACTGATAATAGAATTCCGGTCACTGCGTATCTGCGTCAGACTCCTGCGATTCGACATGAATGGTTGCGAAAGGCAGTATCAGCGGTGGTACCGGGAGCAAAGGATGTTGGGCGTACTCATTTCAAAATGATAGAGGAACTTTTTACCAATCCCCAGACGGGACGACGGATTTCCATCCCTGGGGAATGCGTAGCAAGGAGAGAATACAATTACGTAATATTTGAACATAAAACATATGATGCCCGTTCGAAAACGGAAGAATACGACATAATTGAATTAGCAGTACCGGGTGAGGCAGTTATGCGTTCGGAGAGTGGCAGTGTGTGCTATTGTGCCGAATTGGTTGATTTTGATAAATTTAATGAGAATAAGCATTCTTTTTTTGATGAAAAAGACTATACTAAATTTATATATTATGGTAAAATAAGGTATGTTTTATGTCTGCGTTATCCTTAGGAATGTGATTATTTCACCATAAACGACAGGGGAGACCGCAAACGACTGAATCGATTTTTTATAGATCGCAAGGTACCGGGAGATGCCAGGCATTGTGTTATTATTGCAGACGGTTCGCATGTGGTCTGGGTTATGGATCGTTTGAGTTTCGATTATATGGTGACTGACAGTACCGAAAAAATCGTTAGGATCACAAGGAGATTTGACAGAAAGGATTGAGCATGAGAGAAGAGATAGTTAGGCGGATTGAG
This sequence comes from Eubacterium sp., assembly GCA_017614395.1. Classification (GTDB taxonomy): domain Bacteria; phylum Bacillota; class Clostridia; order Lachnospirales; family Lachnospiraceae; genus Eubacterium_F. The sequence goes on along the minus strand of JAGABX010000128.1, from coordinate 18,513 downwards.
GAGGAGGAAATCCAAAAGAGAATTCGCGAATTGGCAAAGACAATAAATGATGATTATGCAGGAAAAAAGCTGCACGTTATCTGTGTGTTGAAGGGCGCGGTTTATTTTGCCTGTGATCTGACAAAGTATTTGACGATGCCTGTAACAATTGATTTTCTCGGCCTTTCGAGTTACGGGGACGGGATGACCAGTCAGGGAGTGATAACTTTGAATCAGGATCTCACTCAAAACATAGCAGGCAAGGATGTTCTTCTGGTTGAGGATATCATTGACAGTGGGCGTACTCTGTTTTACCTGGAAAACATGCTGAATAAACGTGAACCCGCAAGCTTAGATGTGTGTACGCTGTTAGATAAAACCGTCAGGCGGGAGGCGGATGTTGTTTTGAAATATGTTGGTTTTGAGATAGAGGATTATTTTGCCGTGGGATACGGTTTGGATTATGCGCAGAAATATCGCAATCTCCCGTTTATCGGGGAATTGCAATTCAAGGAGGATTAGTGAAAATGAGTTCAAAAGGGTATGGGTTTCTGATCCTTGCGATTGCGGTAATAGCAATTTTGGTCGGAACATCACTTTACAACGGGAGGATAGACAGAAATCCTTATACATATACCAATTTCAAGGAGGATTTGAAAAATCATACAATCTCGTCGGTTATTGTTCGTCAGAATTCAGAGGTACCTACGGGACGTTTGATTATCAGAAAAAGCGGAGAGGAAGAGAACACTCTCTATGTACCGAATGTCGCTGATGCATTGAATGATCTGCGGACAGCAGATATCAAATCGATTACAATTGAGGATGTTGACAGAACACCATGGTATATGCAGATTTTGCCGTATGTTTTCGGGTTTGTACTGTTGCTGTTAGTTCTCAGTGTTCTTTCAGGGCAGGGAGCCGGAGCCGGAGGCGGTGGCGGCGCGATGATGAACTTCGGGAAGAGCCGTGCCAGAATGATGTCGGCGGATGATCAGAAAAAGAAAACATTCGCTGATGTTGCCGGTCTGTACGAGGAGAAGGATCAATTGGGTGAGGTGGTTGACTTCCTCGCTGCACCGGAAAAATATACGAAGCTCGGAGCCAGAATCCCGAAGGGTATCATATTGGTTGGACCTCCGGGAACAGGAAAAACCCTGCTTGCAAAGGCCGTTGCAGGTGAGGCAGGTGTGCCGTTCTTTTCCATATCAGGTTCGGATTTTGTTGAGATGTTTGTCGGAGTCGGCGCCTCCAGAGTCAGGGACTTGTTTGAAACGGCAAAGAAAAACTCGCCGTGTATTGTATTCATTGATGAGATAGATGCGGTAGCCAGACGCAGGGGTTCCGGACTGGGGGGCGGTCATGATGAGAGAGAGCAAACCCTGAACCAGATGCTGGTTGAGATGGATGGTTTCGGTGATAATGAGGGCATTATCGTTATGGCGGCAACTAACCGGGCCGACATATTAGATCCCGCGATTCTCAGACCGGGACGATTCGACAGAAAGGTTTATGTGGGCGTTCCGGATGTCAGAGGACGCGAGGAAATATTGCGTGTCCATGCAAAAAACAAACCACTCGGTGATACGGTCAATCTTGAGGAGATTGCTCGCACAACAGCCGGCTTTGCAGGTGCGGATTTGGAGAATCTCATGAATGAATCCGCAATTTCGGCTGCACGAGATAACCGTGCGTTTATCAATGATGAGGATGTAAAAAAATCATTTATCAAGGTTGGAATCGGTACAGAGAAAAAGAGCCGTATTATTTCCGACAAGGATAAACGGATTACGGCGTTTCATGAGGCCGGACATGCCATTCTTTTTCATGTGCTGCCGGATGTGGGACCGGTTTATGCAGTTTCTGTTATACCGACAGGACAGGGCGCCGGGGGATACACCATGCCGCTTCCCGAGAAAGATGAAATGTACATGACAAAGGGGCGTATGCTTCAGAATATCACCGTATCATTAGGCGGACGGATAGCGGAGAGTTTGATATTTGATGAGGTAACAACAGGTGCATCCATGGATATCCACCAGGCTACTGAGGCGGCTCGTGATATGGTCACAAAATATGGTTTTTCCGATGAATTGGGCATGATTAACTATTCTACCTCCGGGGATGAGGTGTTTATAGGTCGTGATTTAGGTCATACCAAAAACTACAGTGAGGGTACATCTGAAATCATCGACCGCGAGGTGAAGAAAATCATAGATGAGTGCTATGACAGGGCCATGACGATACTGAAGGATAACATGGATCTACTCCATAGGATTGCAGATCGTCTGATTGAGAAGGAGAGAATCGGAAAGGACGAATTCGAGTCGCTGTTTGACGAGCCTGCTGAGGTGACGGTTTAAACAGTTATTCGCGGAAATGCTGCAATTGCATTTCTGAATTATGACAGCTTGTTATTTGCAAAAAGGGGGAGTTTTATGTACGACAAGTATCTACGGCCCTGGGAGTCGGAGAAAACAGATTCTGACATATCGGATAAAAACCGGAACGCCCTCCATGATGTAAATCATGGCGAGATGGAGGCTCTTGCGCGTCAGTCTGATACTGATGAAAAAAAAGCCCCTGACAGACCTCCAATTAACAGACTCGCTATTTTTACGGACAGTTCGCCCAATTACCAGATACCAGCTGAACCTGAGCCTTTTTCCAATGTTTTATTGCGTATTCGTGTCGGCAGAGATGACGTTGATTCCGTGACGGCAATTGTCGAGGGAGAGGCGCATCCGATGAAGTGGGTTGACAGACTGGCAACTGACTATTTTGATATTTACGAGACGACAATTACGGTGTACAACTCGCTCACCACTTTTTTCTATGAGATTTCCAAGGGTACTGAGACGGTGTATTTCAACCGTAAGGGAGATGTTGACAAGATTGACCCGTTCTTCAACTACTCTATTCTACCGGGATTTCACACTCCGTCATGGGCCAAAGGCGCCGTGATGTATCAGATATTTGTGGACAGATTCTCAAACGGGGACAAGGACAACGATGTTGTTGATGATGAGTACAGCTATATCGGTGAGCATGTTCATCATATTGACAACTGGCATCAGCATCCTGCGGTTATGGATGTGAGAAATTTTTACGGCGGTGATTTGGCCGGTGTGTTAAAAAAGCTTGATTACCTGCAGGATTTGGGTGTTGAGGTTTTGTACCTTAACCCCATATTTGTATCACCCTCCAATCATAAATACGATACTCAGGACTATGATTATGTTGATCCGCATTTTACCGTAATTAAAAAGGATGGCGGCGAGGTTCTTCCTGAAGGGGATGACAATAATGCGCATGCAACCCGTTATATCCAGCGGGTTGCGGATCGTGAGAATTTGGAGGCCAGCAACGAGTTTTTTGCCCGGTTTATGGAGGAGGTTCATAAACGGGGGATGCGCGTTATTTTAGACGGTGTTTTCAATCATTGCGGTTCATTCAACAAATGGATGGACAAGGAAAAAATATACTATAAATACGGGGGATATGAACCGGGCGCATACGAAACGGAAAAAAGCCCGTATCATACTTTTTTCAAATTTTATGAGGGTGATGACTGGCCGAACAATGATTTTTATGATGCATGGTGGGGAAATGATACTCTTCCTAAATTGAATTATGAGGAGTCTCCCAAACTGTACCAGTATATTCTCAGAATTGCCGCAAAATGGGTATCGCCACCATATAATGTTGATGGATGGCGCTTGGATGTGGCAGCGGATTTGGGACAATCACCGGAAACAAATCACAGATTCTGGAGGGATTTCAGGGAGACAGTAAAGGGAATAAATCCTGATGCGCTGATCCTCGCTGAGCATTACGGCGATCCATCACCGTGGCTCAATGGAAAACAGTGGGATTCCGTGATGAATTATGATGCGTTCATGGAGCCGGTCACCTGGTTTTTGACGGGAATGGATAAGCACAGTGATGTGTCAAAGCCTGAATTACGAGGTGATAACAATGCTTTTTTTGCTGCTATGACAAACAACAATGCGAGGATGCCGTTGCAGGCGCTGCAGGTTGCTATGAATGAATTGTCAAACCACGATCATTCGAGATTTATGACGAGGACGAATTTTACAGTAGGACGAACGGCATTCAGTGGACCCCGTGCCGCAGAATTAAATATAAAACCTGAGATCATGCGTCAGGCGGTAACAATTCAAATGACATGGCGTGGCGCACCGACTCTGTACTATGGCGATGAAGCGGGGTTATGCGGATGGACGGATCCCGATAACAGACGTACATTCCCTTGGCACCATGAGGACAGGGAAATGATACGTTTTCATAAAGAAATGATTCGTATACATCGGGATTATCCTGCATTGAAGACCGGCACGCTGATTTATCTCATCAGTGAACCGGGATTGATAGCATTCGGAAGGTATGACGACAGGGAAAGCTTTTTTACAATAGTCCAGGTTGAGGGCGGAGAACGCGATGTGGACATTGCTGTTTGGCGTCTCGGAGTCAGTGACAACCAAAATATGGCGCGAATGATGTACAGCGATGTTAATGGATTTACCGTGCAGACTGAATGCAAACGATCGATAAACGGCAAAATCACAGTGCATGTCGGTCGCAACTCAGCAGCGGTTTGGAAAAGCCTGGATTTCTAAATAATCGGACAGATATGACGAGGGAGCCGGCGCGGGAACTGTAGTGATAGTGCTTCCATGCGTGATAGAATGAGGTGATTATGGAAAGAATTGATACCAGCCATTTTGAGAGAAAAATCAAGGCTCTGATAGATGATATAAATGAAAAGAGATTATCAGGAGATCCCGGACTCAGGAAGAGGTATGACCAGCTGATTAAAACAGCTGAAGAACAGAAAAACTCTGAAGCACTGGGAATTGCATATTATTTTATGGCCGAGCACAGTTATGAACGTCAGGGACGTGCCAGCCAGTATGAAAACTATGTCCGAAAAGCCATAACTTTTTCGCAGGAAGCAGATGATTATGTCATGCTGACACACGAATATAATTTTCTCGGTATGGACATGTCTTTTCACGGACATCCGGAGCTTGCCTATGATTATTACCGGCAGGCAGCCGGCTATGCGTCAGAACTGACAGAACGGCAGGATTTGCAGGCGCTCGTCGCATATAATATCGGACTCGTGTTCATGCATATGTCTGATTACGATGAGGCTATCCGTCTTTTTAATGAGGTTGTGGAGAAAATCGATGCTGATAATCCGAACGGACCGTATTATAACCATTTGCGAGTGATGGCGAGGATCAAGGGCGGAACAGCAGCTCTCATGCGGGGACGTGATGAGGAAGCTAAGGAGGTTATGAAGAGGCTTCACGAAATCGAGCGTGAGATGTCAGAGGATCAGTTGTTTGAGTTTTTCAGGACACCGCCGTTCTGGATTTTTGATATGACATTGGCCGATTCGGATCAGAGGGAAATACTGATTCCGCAGTTTATTCGTTCTCTGCGTGGAAAACCGGTTAAAACCGAGGCGGTTGGTGATGTGCTGACTCTGTGTAATATGATGTTAGAGGCCGGCTATATGGATTTTGTGCACGAGACAATGGAGATTATGAAACCGCGCGTGGATGCTACAAATATTTTGAATTTTCGGATGGTCTACGCAAGACTCGCAGTGTACTATCATAGAGAAAACGGTGAGAGTGATTTAGCAGACAAAGCGGCTTCTGAGTTTTTTGACATATCCGAGCAGCACCGGCAGGAGAGCGAGAGTGCCTATGCTTATTTTATTAAGCTCCAGGCTGAGCTTGACAGGGCAAGAGAGGAAAATGAGCGTCTTGAGAAAAAGGCAATCACTGATGAGCTGACACAGATATCTAACAGGTTTCATTTCAATGAGGTTTCCGAGAAAATGTTCAAGGATGCCGCAAGGCGCGGAATCCCTCTGGGAGTTGAGATACTTGATGTTGATAACTTCAAACGCTATAATGATGGTTTCGGCCACCAGGTCGGAGATCTGTGCCTGATTACATTGGCAAATTGTCTGAAAAGCGTGATGGACGAGGATCCCGAGCATGTGTTTGTTGCCAGATACGGCGGGGATGAGTTTGTTGCCGTCTATATGGGAATGACTGACGATGAGGTCATGAGTCTTGCAAAGGAGATAAAAAATCGAGTTATCAATTCTCAAATAGAAACAGGAGATGAATCAGAGCCATATACTACAATCAGTATTTCACAGGGGATTCGCAACTGTATTCCTCCGGCGGGAAGCCGCCTGTGGGATTATATGTTTACGGCTGATCACGCATTGTATCGTATCAAACAACAGACAAAGGGCGAGATTTGTTTGTTGAATGAGATACCCGATACTGAGAAATAGAATAAGGAGGTTGTATGAGCATGAAGGCATATGCAGAAATGACAAAAGAGGAATTGCAAAGTGAGCTCGATACTCTCAAGGTTGAATTTGAAACCTATGAGAGGATGGATCTTCATTTAGATATGAGTCGGGGCAAGCCATGCCGTGAACAGCTCGATCTGTCAATGGGTATGATGGATGTACTGAATTCCGAGGTGGACTTAAGTTGCGAGGATGGAACGGATTGCCGGAATTACGGTGTTTTGGATGGAATCGCCGAGGCTAAGGTGTTGATAGGCGATATGATGGAAAACAATCCCGACAACATAATTATTTACGGCAATTCATCGCTGAATGTTATGTATGATACGGTTTCGCGCGCCATGACACATGGAATTATGGGGAATACTCCCTGGTGCAAATTGGACAAGGTAAAGTTTCTGTGCCCGTCTCCGGGATATGACAGGCATTTCAGCATTACAGAGTATTTCGGAATTGACATGATTCCTGTTCCGATGAGTGAGACCGGTCCTGATATGGATATGATTGAAAAACTGGTTTCTAAGGATGCAGCGATCAAAGGTATTTGGTGTGTGCCGAAATACTCCAATCCACAGGGCTATTCCTATTCGGATGACACGGTATACCGATTTGCACATCTGAAACCGGCGGCACCGGATTTTCGGATCTTTTGGGACAATGCATACGGAATTCACCATCTGTACGACCATGACAGGGCGTTCATTCCGGAGATACTGATGGAGTGTAAAAAGGCAGGCAATCCGGATATGGTGTACAAGTTTGCATCAACCTCCAAAATCACGTTTCCGGGAAGCGGTATTGCTTCATTGGCGACATCACTGAATAACCTTGAGGATATCAAAAGCCAGCTCCGTCACCAGACGATAGGCCATGACAAGGTAAATCAATTGCGACATGTCCGCTTTTTCGGTGATATTTCCGGAATGGTAGATCATATGAAGAAGCATGCATCAGTGATACGCCCGAAATTCGAGGCGGTCGAGGAGATTTTTGACAGAAGCCTGACAGGTCTCGGAATAGGAGAATGGACGCACCCCATGGGCGGATACTTCATCAGTTTTGAGGCGATGGATGGCTGCGCTAAACAGATCATACACCTTGCAAAAAAAGCAGGTGTGACTATGACTGAGGCTGGAGCAACGTGGCCGTATCATCAGGATCCCAAGGATTCAAATATACGCGTGGCGCCGACCTATCCTCCTATAGAGGATCTAAAGGTTGCAGCGAAGTTGTTTACGCTGTGTGTTAAAATTGTCAGTGCCGAGAAATTGCTGGGGATCAATTGATTTAATAATATCAAATAGAAAGTGAGAGAAACAATGGGTAAGAGAACAGATTTTCACAAGGTACTTATTATCGGTTCCGGACCGATCGTCATCGGGCAGGCATGCGAGTTTGACTACTCGGGCACTCAGGCGTGCAAAGCACTCAGAAAACTCGGATATGAGATCGTATTGGTTAATTCCAATCCTGCTACTATCATGACAGATCCTGAGATTGCGGATGTGACCTACATCGAGCCGCTCAATGTGGATCGTTTGGAACAGATCATAGCAAAGGAGAAACCGGATGCGTTGTTGCCTAACCTCGGCGGACAGTCCGGACTGAATCTCTGCTCTGAACTGAGCAAAAACGGAATTTTGGATAAGTATAACGTCAAGGTTATCGGTGTCCAGGTAGATGCGATCGAGCGCGGTGAGGACCGTATCGAGTTTAAAAACACCATGAATGAGCTCGGTATCGAGATGGCTCGTTCCGAGGTGGCATACAGTGTTGACGAGGCGCTGAAGATCGCTGATAATCTCGGATATCCCGTGGTTCTGCGCCCTGCCTATACCATGGGGGGCGCCGGCGGAGGTTTGGTTTACAACAGGGAGGAACTGCAGACGGTCTGCGCCCGCGGACTGCAGGCATCATTGGTAGGCCAGGTACTCGTAGAGGAGAGTATTCTCGGTTGGGAGGAGCTTGAGCTCGAGGTTGTCCGGGACAGCGAGGGAAACAAAATCACGGTATGCTTTATCGAAAACATTGATCCGATGGGTGTACATACAGGCGATTCATTCTGCTCTGCGCCTATGCTGACTATTTCTGAGGAGGTTCAGAAAAAGCTTCAGGAACAGGCCTATAAAATTGTTGAGGCAGTTCAGGTTATTGGTGGTACGAATGTACAGTTTGCGCATGACCCGGTTTCGGATCGCATCATAGTTATTGAGATCAATCCACGTACATCACGTTCGTCGGCGCTTGCTTCCAAAGCTACCGGTTTTCCGATCGCTCTGGTATCGGCGATGCTCGCGACGGGACTGACATTGAAGGATATCCCATGTGGTAAATATGGAACTCTCGATAAATACTATCCTGACGGAGATTATGTAGTGATCAAATTTGCCCGCTGGGCGTTTGAGAAATTCAAGGGCATCGAGGATAAACTCGGAACACAGATGCGTGCGGTCGGTGAGGTTATGAGTATCGGTAAAACCTATAAGGAAGCTTTCCAGAAAGCCATAAGATCGTTGGAGACCGGAAGATACGGACTCGGACATGCAAAGGATTTTGATACTTTAAGTAAGGATGAACTATTAAGTAAGCTCATTACACCGTCCTCAGAGCGCCACTTTGTTATGTATGAAGCATTGCGGAAGGGTGCTACGGTTGATGAGATTCACGAATTGACACACGTGAAAAAGTATTTTATCGAGCAGATGAAGGAACTTGTTGAAGAGGAGGAGGCACTGATCAAGTGTCATGGCAGCCTGCCGGCAGATGACGCACTCGTCAGTGCCAAGAAAAACGGATTCTCCGACAGATATCTCAGCGAAATACTTGGGATTCCGGAGGATGACATCAGAAATAAACGTATCTCACTCGGTGTAGAGGAGGCATGGGAAGGAGTCCATGTCAGCGGAACCGATGACAGCGCATATTATTATTCAACATACAATGCTCCTGATAAAAACCCCGTTAACGACGACAGAAAAAAGGTAATGATCCTCGGCGGAGGACCGAATCGCATAGGCCAGGGAATAGAATTTGATTATTGCTGCGTTCATGCTGCAATGGCACTGAAAAAGTTAGGCTTTGAAACAATAATAGTTAACTGTAATCCTGAGACGGTATCAACTGATTATGACACTTCGGATAAACTGTATTTTGAACCGTTGACTCTGGAGGATGTTCTCAGTATCTATCACAAGGAGAAACCGGTCGGCGTGATCGCTCAGTTCGGAGGTCAGACACCACTCAATATCGCAGCTGATCTCGAGAAAAACGGAGTTCGCATACTCGGAACCTCTCCTGCAATAATAGATCTCGCGGAGGATCGTGATCAGTTCCGTGCAATGATGGACAAACTGGGAATCCCGATGCCGGAATCAGGGATGGCAGTAAATGCTGATGAGGCAAAACAGATTGCAAACAGGATTGGTTATCCTGTTATGGTGCGCCCTTCATACGTTTTAGGCGGCCGTGGCATGGAGGTTGTCTATGATGATGAATCCATGGTTGAATATATGAATGCAGCAGTCGGTGTTACACCGGATCGCCCGATATTGATTGACAGATTCCTGAATCATGCCATGGAGTGCGAGGCTGACGCGATTGCTGACGGCGGACATGCATTTGTTCCTGCTGTTATGGAGCATATTGAGTTGGCGGGCGTGCATTCCGGAGACTCCGCATGTATCCTGCCGAGCGTGCATATTTCCGAGAAGAATGTGAACATTATCAAGGAGTATACACGAAAGATCGCCGAGGAAATGCATGTACAGGGGTTGATGAACATGCAATATGCGATTGAGAACGATACAGTATATGTACTGGAGGCAAATCCGCGCGCGTCACGTACTGTTCCGTTGGTATCAAAGGTTGCAGGAATTCGCATGGTGCCTTTGGCAACCGAGATCATAACAGCGGATATCACAGGAAGACCTTCGCCGATACACGATTTGAAGGAGGGCAATATCCCGTATTATGGAGTCAAGGAGGCTGCTTTTCCGTTCAACATGTTCCAGGAGGTGGATCCTCTGCTCGGCCCTGAGATGCGTTCGACCGGCGAGGTTTTGGGACTCTCCAAGTCCTATGGTGAGGCATATTACAAGGCGCAGGAGGGCGTTGGTTCCAAGCTGCCGCTCAAAGGACGTGTCATGATCTCGGTAAATCGCAAGGATAAAGAAGAGGTGGTCGAGGTTGCACGTATGTTCCACGATATAGGATTTGAGATTGTTGCAACGGGAAAAACATTTGAACTGATAACTGATGCGGGAATCCCTGCAAAGCATGTGAAGAAATTGTATGAAGGACGTCCTAACACGAGAGATATGATAACAAACGGAGAGGTGGATCTGGTTGTAAATTCACCGGTCGGGAAGGACAGCGTTCATGATGACAGCTACCTGAGAAAAGCAGCGGTAAAGGCCAAAATACCTTATCTGACAACGATGGCAGCGGCGCGCGCATCAGCAGAGGGAATACGTTATATCCAGGAGCACGGAAACGGGGAGCTGTATAGTCTCCAGTCACTTCACGGAATGATAGTCAGATAACACAGTTGAATTACAGGGAAAAAGCCATCCGAAACACAGTAGTATGACTGCTGACCGGATGGCTTATTTTATTGTAAGTGTATGGAGTTCTGTTGTTTTCAGTCTCTTTATCCGTTTGGAGCTCCTTATTTATTCACCTTCGGTTTCTGATTCTGTTTGTGTTAGTTTTGTGAGCGCAGCGTCTGCAGCGTATCCGGCGCCTAATATACACCAGTAAATCGGCGCGGATGTAATCGTTGAATCATTGGCGATTCCGACGACGATGTACGCTGTTGCCGCTACTGCGGTAATAATAACAAAACTATGCAAGTCGATTCCGGATTCCGGAGTCGACCTGTTTTTACCAAGGCACCTGCGGAATGTCCTTATCATAAACAGAATATACAGGAACAGGAAAGCAAGCAGAGCGGGCAGTCCGTCCTGTGTCCAAATCTGCAGGAACAGGTCATGTGGTTTGGTAATTGTCTGAGTGTTGTACCATACATATCTCTTGCCCAAATAATCATCATTCGGAAATTCATAGACAAATTGATCGCGGCCTATACCGAACAGAAGCGTCTTTTTAAGCAGGGGAATGGTTCGTGACCATATGTAGCCGCGTCGTGAGGCGAAGAGGTAATTGTTTTCAAAACCGGCTTTGCTGATGTTTCTCATGTTGTCCAACCGTCCGAAGTCATTGTAATTCATGATTTTGCCGTCAACGACGGTAAACGCCCACCCGAATGAATTCGAAGTGACAATCAGCAGATCAATGCGATCCGATGCACCGGCGCTATCATCTGAGGAAACATTTCCTGATTGCCCGGTAACACGCGCATAGTCCGAAAGATAAATCGCTCGGGTTGTTTCATCCACGGAGCGGCATTCGAGATTAAAGCTGATGGGCTCATAGCCGTCCTCATTGATGGTTTCGATGCCGGTTCCGGCATCATATGTTGCTGATATTTCATTTCCGCTGTCATCTCGCAATGAAACCACCTGGTCGACTCTGTTGCGCCATGACCATTCCGGAACTGATACTGCGCCGGAATCCAACGAAACATGAATTTTCTTTCCGCTTTCTGTGTTGATTAAGAGTTCATCGTCGGAGGTTGACATATTATCGATTCCGTATTCCTCAGAACCATGGAATATGCCCGTTATCAATCCGGGCTGCATCACTACTATAGCAATGACTCCGGCTGCTGCAAGTCCCAAACCTATAAAAACAAGGGGACGAGTCTTTTTCAAAATCGGTATGATCAGGATTGCGCACACGACAGCGCCTACCATCAGACCGAGTATACCTGTTTTTGACTGGGATGCTATCAGGGTTATGATCAGCAGAGCTGAGGTCAGACCGGCGAGCACCCGCCTCCATATTTTTTCTCCTCTGAATATGAGATAGGCGGCATATGGCAACATCAGAGCAACATATGAACCGACATAATTAGGATTGTATAAGGTAACATAGGACATGCCCTTGCCGAAATTCAATGTTACACTGAAGGTGGACATATCGATCGTATCCGAGATTTCAGCGGCAAGAATCGGTTTTGCCCAGTTGCTCTGGATCCAGTCAATTCCTATAGCCTGAAATGTGCCTAAAACACCGGCTATGAACCCACCGATCAAAATAAAGTCCAGGAAAAAGCGAATAAGTTTTTTGGTGCGAACGTATCCAAATGCCATATAAAAGCACAGGATATAGCAAAGTATCACAAACCACCCCTCGAACTGTTCATATCCACCGAAAAATGCCTCGTGCTTATGATTGCATAAAAGACATGACAGTAACGAAACCAGACCGAATATTCCGATTGCTATACTCGGAGCGATTGTTTTCTTTTCCTTTAAAAATCCATGATCCTTAAACGGGATCAGGTATGCCAGCATAAACAGGATCAGTACTGCAATCAACCTGAGGAAAAATGCCTTATAGTATAAAAAGAAATCATAGAGATTACCGCCTATAGTAAACCAGGGGTATTTTTCCAATCCGCAATCATATGAGTGAATGATGGTGATGAGCGGCACCACAATGATTACAAACGCGAGCGGAATTATCCAGAGACTCGAAATGCCTGTCCCTGCAACTTTCGAGGAAACCTGATTTTTTCGGGAATTACCGGTGCTTTTTCCACCGGAATTCCTGTTCCCGCTGCTTTTGTTGTTTTTGTAGTTTTTATTATTCTTCTGACTCATGGATAGTACCTCACGATAGAGATTTGCATCTGCTTTTTGCACAATTAGAACCATTATAACCAATATTTCATAAATCGTCAAGGTTTACTTGCATAAAATCGTGTTTTGTAGTATAATATCGGAGGTGCGTCGAGAAACCTGTTTCGGCAATCGGACGGGTTCAGGAAGAATATATGCATGTTTAGAGGAAGGATGGGTATAAATATGAGATTTAAACGTTTGGGTGCAGTGGCTTTGGTTATGGCATTGGCGTTGTCCATGACTCCGGTGAAACTGTCGAGCGCCGATACGGTGGAAACAAAGAAACTGATATGCATTGATCCGGGGCATCAGGCTCATGCCAATACATCACAGGAGCCTATCGGTCCAGGAGCATCTGAAACAAAATACAAGGTAACCGGCGGAACCAGTGGGTGCGTAACGCATGTACCTGAATACAAGCTTGTTCTCAGGGTTGGAAAAAAGTTAAAAAAAGAACTTAAAGAGCGTGGATATGATGTCATCATGACGCGTACCACAAATGATGTCGATATTTCGAATTCGGAGAGGGCGGCGATTGCAAACGAAGCCGGAGCAGACGTGTTCATACGGATTCATGCCGATTCGTCTGAGTCATCATCGGCGGTGGGAGCAATGACTATCGCGCCGGCAAGCAACAATCCGTTTATGAGCAAAAAGAATCGCAAGAAGAGCGGAAAACTCTCAAGGAAAGTTATCAGCGCGTTTTGCGCTGCTACAGGAGCAAAAAGCAGGGGAGTATGGTACACCAACACGATGAGCGGAATAAACTGGGCTCAGGTTCCCGTGACCATTATAGAAATGGGATTTATGTCAAACCCTACCGAGGATCGGCTGATGGAGACAGCGGACTATCAGGAAAAAATGGTAAAGGGGATGGCAGATGGGATAGACGATTTTCTAAGTTAAATCGTGTGATCGGATATTGCTGATTTCAGATATTAGTGAATCGGAAAACATGTGGTAATCCGAAGCTTTTGCAGTTTTTGGGCATAGTAATGCTTTTGATCTGTTATCGGAAGGAGATTTGTATGAATAAAGTAATAACCATCAACCGCCAATACGGCAGTGGCGGGCGCGACATCGGAAGAAAGCTGGCTGAAATCTACGGGGTACCGTTTTATGATAATGAGTTGATTTCCCGCGCAGCCAAGGAATCCGGATTTGCTGAGGCTGCGTTTGAGAATGCTGAGGAAAAAGCGACAAATTCTCTTCTTTATTCAATAGCCATGGGCATGAATGTTTTTTCTGCGCAGGAGATCGGATATGCCGGATTATCCCTGGATGACAGGATTTTTCTCGCGCAGGCCAGTGTGGTGCGCAAGGTGGCAGAGAGCGGGCCATGCGTGATAGTCGGTCGGTGCGCTGATTATATCCTGAGGGAGAGGGACGATGTCGTTAATCTTTTTATCATAGCGGCTGTTGATTTCAGGATAAGGCGCGCTGTTGAGATTGACATGTTACCACAGAACAAAGCGGCTGAGATAGTGTTGAAAAAGGACAAGACCAGAGCGAATTATTATAAATATCATGTCGGAGAGCGTTGGGACAATGTATTGAATTATGATCTTGCGATCCGCAGCGACCTGACAGGAATTGACGGAACAGTCGTTGCGCTGAAGGCGTATCTTGATGCCATCGAGTCGCTGTAACTGTCGGAATGTCGGAAACAAATTAACATGTATCATACAAGATTAGAGGAGCACAATAATATGAGTAAGGTAAGAACAAGATTTGCCCCCAGTCCGACGGGAAAAATGCATGTCGGGAATCTGCGGACGGCACTGTACGCATATTTGATCGCGAAACACGAGGGCGGAGACTTTTTATTACGTATAGAGGATACCGATCAGGAACGTTTTGTAGAAGGCGCAGTCGATATCATTAACAATACCATGCAACAGGCCGGTCTCGCCCATGATGAGGGACCGGATATAGACGGCGGTGTCGGACCCTATGTTCAGAGTGAGCGCGTGAAGACCGGTATTTATATGAAATATGCGCTGGAATTAGTGGAAAAAGGAGAAGCATATTATTGTTTCTGTACCAAGGAGAGATTGCAGCAGCTCCATGATGACGCGAAGGCGCGTGGCGAGGAGGCGACAACATATGACAAACATTGTCTGTCGCTGACTCCGGAGGAGATACAGAAAAACCTCGACGATGGCATACCGTTTGTCATCCGTCAGAACAACCCGACAGAGGGAGAGACGACCTTTGACGATGTGATCTATGGTGCAATAACCGCACCGAACTCGGAACTCGATGATATGGTTCTGATCAAATCCGACGGGTATCCGACATATAATTTCGCAAATGTTGTTGATGACCATCTCATGGGGATCACTCACGTGGTTCGCGGCAACGAGTATTTGTCATCGGCGCCGAAATACAACAGGCTGTACAACGCTTTTGGATGGGACATACCCGTCTATATCCATTGTCCGACCATCACGGATGAGGATCATAAAAAGCTGTCGAAACGCAGCGGATCATCTTCATTTGAGGATCTGATGGAGCAGGGCTTTTTACCTGAAGCAGTGGTGAATTATGTGGCTTTACTCGGATGGAGTCCGGAGGAGGATCGTGAGATATACAGTCTCGACGAGTTGACACAGGTGTTTGATTATCGGCGAATCAACAAATCGCCGGCGGTATTCGATCTGACAAAATTAAAATGGATGAACGGCGAATATATCAAGAATATGGATAATGAGTCGTATTATGAGTATGCAATGCCGGTGATCGATAATGTTATAAAAAAAGATATAGATAAACATGCGATTGCCGACCTGGTAAAAACCCGTATTGAGGTATTTCCGGATATCCCGGAGAAAATAGACTTTTTTGAGGAACTGCCGAATTACGACATCGAGATGTATACACATAAAAAGATGAAGACTAACAGTGAGAATTCACTGGCGGCGCGGCAGGAAATGCTGCCCGAACTGGAGGCAGTTTCCGACTGGGGGCATGATGCCATTGAACAGGTTGCGATGGGGTATGTTGAACGTCATGAGTGTAAAAACGGACAGGCATTGTGGCCGTTACGGACTGCGGTTTCCGGTAAACAGATGACACCGGGCGGCGCATATGAGATTATGGAGATACTGGGGCAGGATGAATCGATCAGGAGGATTCAAGAAGGTATTAAAAAACTTGAGGCTGTTCAGGAATAAAACGGTATCATGTTGAACAATGTATTTCGGAGCACCCAGATATAAACATCATAGAACAGGTCAATAATATAGGAGCATAGGAGTAATTGAACCGGCAATCGAATGAGGAGCAGTTCCGCGCCATCCATCACGGCGATGGTCCGATGATGGTCCTGGCGGGACCGGGCGCGGGCAAAACATTTGTCATAACGAACCGTGTATGCCATTTGATCACGGAACATCAGGTACCACCGGAAGAGATTCTGGTGGTTACTTTTTCCCGTGCTGCCGCTGAGGAGATGAAGGAACGTTTTGAGATAATGACGGGAGAGAGGCCGGCGGTATCATCGACAAACGCAACGAAAAATACATCACATGTTGCGACGTCAGGATATCAGTGGGCATCACACAGGTTCCCGGTGCGTTTCGGGACGTTTCACTCGGTCTTTTTCGAGATTCTGAAGAGGGCATATCACTACGAGGCGAAGGATATTGTGACCGACTCGCTGAAATACCGTCTGATTGATGAGGCTATACGTGAAACCGGTTATGAGGTAGAGGACGAGCAGGAGTTTTTGGAGGACTTGGAAAAAGAAATCTCACGGGTAAAGGGTGACGGGATCGATATTGAGACATATTATTCCGCAAATTGTCCGGAGGAAGTATTTCGAGATATTTTCAAGGGATATCAGGATCGCCTGTTAAAACACCGGGCACTGGATTTTGACGATATGGTCGGCTATACGCATGATCTGCTAGTTAAGAGAAAGGACATCCTCGCACTGCTGCAGAAAAAATACAGGTACATACTGATTGACGAGTTTCAGGACATAAACCGGCTGCAATACGAGAATATCAGGATGTTGGCGGAGCCGGAGAATAACATTTTTATAGTAGGTGATGATGATCAGTCTATTTATGGTTTTCGTGGTGCGAGACCGGACATCATGCTGTCGTTTCCCAAACAATATCCGGGTGCGGAGACGGTTACGCTTGCACTGAATTACCGCTGTTCTGAACCTATTCTCGTGGCAGCGGGACGTCTGATCGGAAATAACCGCAGGAGATACGGAAAAAATATCCGCGCAGTGGATGAGGAAACAACAGAGCCTGTGCATATCGTACGTAAACAGGATTTGCCGTCTGAGGCGGAATATATCTGTGAGGAGATAGACATGCTGCAATCGGAAGGAGTGCCGATTTCGAGGATCGCGGTTTTGTTCCGGACAAATATGCAGATGAGGATATTGGCAGGAAAACTGATGGACCGGAGTATACCGTTCCGAATGAAGGAAGCACTGCCCAATATGTTCCGGACCTTTGTAGCAAAGGATATAATTGCCTATTTGCATATGGCAGCGGGAGACGACTCCAGGGAGACCTTTTTACAGATAATGAACCGGCCGGTGCGATATATCAGCCGGAAGGCGCTCACTGATCCGGAGGTGGATTTCAGGAAGATCAGAAACTATTATATGAAGGAAAAACAGTATTGGATGCTGGATCGCCTGAGTGAGTTTGAGGAAGATATCACACATTTACGAAAAATGACACCAATCACCGCAATTCATTATATCAGGAAACAAATCGGATACGAGGACTTTTTAAAGGAGAGGGCATTGGAACGAGGCGTCAAACCTGATGACTGGTTCGAGACGCTTGAGGAGATAACCGACTCGGCCTCGGGCATGACTACAATCCGCGAATGGCTGGAGTTTGTTGAGAATTATGGCGAGGAATTGAAGCGTATGCGTGAGGAAAATCCGGCTGACCGTCCGGAAGGGGTTGAGTTGATGACAATGCATGCCGCCAAGGGACTCGAGTTTGACGCCGTTTTTATCCCGACTCTGAACGAGGGTGTTTCGCCGTACCGCAAAGCGACTCTTCCTGCGGAGATCGAGGAGGAGAGGCGTATGCTTTATGTCGCGATGACTCGGACGAGGCGCTTTTTATACATATCCTATGTGAGCAGGCGGTACAATAAACAGTCGGAGCCGTCGCGGTTTTTGGAGGAGATAGGGGTGGAGGCTCATGGTGAGTTTGAGAAATAATCTGCTTTATCCGGAAAAACGAGACTGGGAAGATTGTTTCATTTGAGTTAATCCTTGCCTGATTTAACCATTCGTGTTATAATCCTAAAGGAAAGTATCACATCGACAACAAAGAAATGGTGCTATCCGAAGCGACAGCACCGATGTGATTCTTTCTGATTGTACCCAATCGCGGAAATGTAGTTCATCCGCTTATGGGGATTGTATAGATTCCT